>JAKSUU010000121.1 GCA_024408695.1 Coriobacteriales bacterium
CCTGAAAATCACCGCAATTGCTACAAGATGAGATTTCCTTATAAGCATTATAGGATGGCAACCAAACTTCTACATCATAGGTAAAGTTTGCACTAAAGCCAAGATCTCCTGTACAAAGTGCAATTACTCTATATGGAAGTTCGAGTTTTTGCAGAATTAGTTCAGCCTGGTTTGTCATGTTTTCAAGTTCTTGCGCGCTATTTTTGGGATGAGAAAAACGAACCATTTCGACTTTATCAAATTGATGTGCACGAATTAAACCGCGAGTATCTCGACCTGCGCTTCCAGCTTCTTCCCTAAAACATGGCGTGTATGCAAAATATTTTATTGGTAAATCTGTGGCCTCTAGCACCTCACCTGCATGTAAATTTGTAAGCATGACCTCGGCAGTTGGAATTAAATAAAGGCCCTCTGTAGTTTTAAATAAATCTTCTTCAAATTTAGGAAGCTGACCAGTTCCAGTTAAAGTTTCTTTATTTGCAAGGGCTGGAAGCCAATGTTCACAAGCACCAGATTCTTCATGGCAGTCCGCAAAAAAGTTGATTAAAGCTCTAACTAGTTTTGCTCCATCCCCACGTAAAACGCTAAAACGCGAGTGAGCTAGTTTAACTCCACGTTCAAAATCAATAATATCTAAATTTGTTCCAAGATCCCAGTGAGGCAAAAATTCAAAATCAAATTCCCTTGGTGTTCCCCATCTGCGTACTTCTGGGTTTTCACTTTCATCTTTTCCAACAGGGCAATTTGAAGCAGGCATATTAGGAAGGGTCAAAAGCAATTGTTTAAAGTTGGCTTCAACTTTTGCTAATTGCTCATCAAGAACAGCAATTTTGTCTCCAATTATTCGAACTTCTTCTTTTTGTTCATTAGCCTGGTCTTTTTGCCCAGCCTTCATCATTTCACCAATTTTTTGGGATTCGCTATTGCGTTTTGCTTTTAGTGCCTCAACTTCTACAATAATATTTTTTCTTTCTTCATCAATTGTTTCAAAAGATTCAAAATCCCAAGTGTAATTGCGATTTCTGCAGTAATTTTTTACATCATCAGTATTTTGTTTAATAAATTTTGCGTCTAACACCTTTTCTCCTATGTTTAATTTTATGTGTGAAATTATTTATAACAAATTTTTCCTTAAATCTTGTGGGCTTAATGCGCAAAGATAAGCAGGCGGAATGTCAAACATTGTTTTACAGCCAAATTTACCTTCTTGAGCCATTTTGTATGTGGCACGTGCAACACTTGCCAAAACGCATCCCGTAAATTGAGGGTTAGAGTCTAATTCTAAACTAAAATCTATAACCTGCGTATTGTCGCCTGCAGTTTTACCAATTGAAATAACTGAGCCACCATGCGGAAGTCCTTTATGATTTGTATCTAGTTCTTCTTGTGAAATAAAGTGAACAATTGTTTTGTAAGGAGCAAAATAATTTGGCATATTAACAATTTCATTTTCAATTTTTGTAAGGTCTGCGCCTTTTTTTGCAACAACAAAACATTCTCTCATATGTTTTTCACCATCAGTTAAAACAGGGTTTTTGCCAGCTTTTACATCGTTTAAAGCATTTTCAATTGGAATAGTATATTGTCGAGCATCTGCAACCCCATCTATGCGTCTTATTGCGTCGCTATGACCTTGAGAAACTCCTCTTCCCCAAAAAGTATAAATATTTGGATTGTTTAGAATGGCACAAGAGTAAATGCGTGCAAGACTAAATAGGCCTGGATCCCACCCACAACTGATTGTAGCAGTTGTATTTGATAACTTTGAAATTTCGTCGATTGTGTCAAAGTGTTTTGGAATATTTGCATGTGTGTCAAATGAGTCTACGATGTTAAAATCTTTTGCCAATTTAGGGGATTGTACTGGTAAATCGGTAGCAGAACCTCCACAAATTATAACAACATCGATTTTGTCTTTGTTGTTGTAGATTTCATCTGCGCAATAAACTTTAACATTGCTTTGACATTTAACAAGTGAGGGGTCGCGTCTAGTATAAATGCCTTGAAGTATTAGATCATCAGAATCTAAAATAGCAAGCTCAACGCCTTTACCAAGGTTGCCATAACCAAATATAGCAATAGAAATTTTATTCATTCATCTACCTTAAAAATGTAACAATATCAAAAACGTTATCTTATTATACTTTAATACTTGTTGAAAAATCAAAATGCTTCATTTACGTGTTAGAAAAAAATTTATTCAAATGAATTAAAATAAATTATTCGACATATTATTGCGGGCATGGCGGAACTGGCAGACGCGTTGGCTTCAGGTGCCAATGGGTTTTAAACTCGTGGAGGTTCGAATCCTCTTGCCCGCACCAGCAAAATTACCAAAAAAACTCTTATAATAACAGATTTTAAACATTAAATTTATGCTATTCGTTTTTTATAGTAAAATATTAAAGTTATATAAATGTAGTTTAAATGCAAGAAAAAATACCAATAAATGAAGATATTTTGCTTGGACGATACAAGATTTTAAATCTTGTTGGCAGTGGTGCTACGGGCGATGTATTTATTTGTTGGGACGACAAAATTCAACGCAGAGTTGCAATCAAAAAAATACCAATAAATTTTGAAGATGATACAGACCAAATAATTGGACTGCAAGAAGCAAGAACAGCCGCTCTACTTAAACATCCTAATATTGTATCGATTATTGATTTTGAGGTAATCGATGGTTATGCCTTGCGTATTATGGAAGCAATCGAAGGCCCTAATTTAAAAGAAATTATTCGAGAATACGGCCCCTTAGATCTTGATATTATTGCCTATATAACAAAAAGGATTGCCTATGCTTTAGACTTTGCTCACGAAAATCAAGTTTTACATTTAGATATTAAACCAGATAACATTCTAATTGATTCAGATGCCATACCCAAAATTTCGGATTTTGGTATTTCTGAAATTGTTGATAACCAGAGTGAAAGTGTTGCAAGCGGAGGAACTATAGGTTACATGCCTTATGAACAAATGATGGGATATGATCTTGATCAACGAAGCGACCTTTATGCTTTTGCCTCAATGATTTATGAAATGCTTACAGCTAATAACCTACTAAAATGTTCAAATTTAAAAGAGGCCAAACGTCTTAGCAATAGCCCAAACATTGATTTTAGTGTTTCGAACTTAAGAAACGACGTTTCTTTACAACTCGACTACATACTCAACTGTGCTTTAAGCCCAAATATGGATGAACGCCAAGAAACAATAATTGATTTTTTAAACGAAATTATGCCTTGTTTAGGCAATGCAACAAGTGGTAAAGAAAAATTAAGAACTATTGTAAGCGGTCAAGATGCTAATGAAGATACAGAACTTTCTAAAGTAAAAATTAAACGTCAAAGTCCTTTTCCTATACGTTTTAATGACAGAATAACTTTAATCCTTCAAAAAACTTTAAGCTTTATTCTTGCATTTGCTTGTACATTTATTGCAACTGCATTAAGTTTACTTTTACCGCTATTTATTTGTGTAATTTTTGCACTTGTGCTTGGCGTTGCTGCAATTTTTATTAGATATTTTATTGTTGAACTTTCTTTTGTTCTTGTTTTAATTTCTTCTTCTTTTTTAGTTTGCAAAAGTGAAGCAGATTTATTAATTAAATTTTTATTTTGTGGACTAGGTTTACTATGCATTATTATTATTGGTTTGAATTATAGGAAAAAAGAAAATCTGAGAGTTTTTAATTTAGAAAATTGTTCTGCATTGGCTTTACTTTTTTCATTTATAAATGCCAGTCCACTTTTTATTTTTATTCTATCTATAAATTACAGATGCATAAGAGCAGTTTTATCCACTTTTGTAATATGTATATCCTTAATCTTTTTGTCTGTTATTAGCAATGCAATATGTTTATATTATTTCAATTTAGATGTAATCGCATCTATATTTGGACAAACTCCTCTACCTACGACCAGCGATTCTTTTACGATTTCATCAATGTTTACAAACGATATATTAATTACTAGTGCCTCGCTTATTCTTTCAGCTACTACCATTTCTCTATTTTGCCAAACTCAAAACAAAGCCTGGTCTATTTTTGCTATAATATTAAGTTGTGCAATTTGCTTAATTTTACAGGCAACAATAGGATATTTAAACTTTGGACAGTTTGGTATATTTAATTATGCTGCACCTGTTTCAATATCTATATCAACTATTGGTGCTATTTTATATGTTTTAGTTTTTGGTTTATTACCAAAAAAAGAGGAAGAAAGGTAAAT
>JAKSUU010000122.1 GCA_024408695.1 Coriobacteriales bacterium
AACATTTCCAAGTAAATCGTGTTCATAGTTTATTTTTACGCCATCTTCTTTTAAGGATGTAATTGTTGCACCCGAATAAGTTGCATTTACACTTTTGCCAGATGATTTAATTGAAGTAGTTTGAAATTTATCATCGTAAGTATAAGTTGTAGTATTTCCATCACCATCATTTACAATGGTAGAATTGTTTGTATAAAGCAAAGTGCTTGTTTTGTTATTCGCATCAACTTGTTTAATAACACGACCCTGAGCGTCAAAAGTATTCTCAACAAGCTTGTTACCGTTTCCATCGAACCAGCAAGTCATTTGATAATTAGCATCATATTCGTATTTTACAACATCGCCATCTGCATTTATCCATTCTGTAAGACAACCATCTTCATATTTATATTGGAAAGTACCACCATTAGGAAGAACGACTTTAGTAATTTGACCTTCGTTATTTGCAGTAATTACATATTGTCTGCCACTTGGTGTTGTAATACTTTTAATTTTATAGAGCTCATCGTATTCGATAGTTGTTGTAAATCCATTTCTGTCTGTTATTGTTTCAAGCATCCCATAGCAATTAAATCTATGAATCGTGCCATCGGTTTTAGTAATTGTGTAATACGTTTTGTCTGGTTCATCTGCTGTTTCGAACTTTTCTAGATTCAAATAATAGCCATCGGGGCTAATATATTTGTCACCTTCTTTTATAAAAGTAATTTGTTTGCCGTCGCCCATGGTATAAACAATAGATCCATCATAGCGACCTGATAATCTTTGTGCATATTCAAAGCTCCAACCACGTCCAAAAACTCCTGCAGCTTTGCTACCTAAAGAATTGTATGAACGTTTAAAGTCAAATGTACCTTTATATTCTGTATTTGTAAAATCTACACTATCAAAATAGTAATTTCCATCGTTTACATTAATTGGTTCTAAATCAAATTCGCTATGCATGCCACGTCCTAAATTTGCATAAATTAAAGCTTGTTTTTCGCCATTGTTCATATTGTCAGGTACCGTGTAAGGAATAGTTGCATTGCGTGTAGGGTTGCGCACAAAATAAGTATTACCAGGAAAACTTAAATAGTCTATTACGTGATTGTCGGCTATAACTTGATCAAGGGGAACACCGTAATAATTTGCCATATATGGAATAGTATCTTGATCTGAAAATTGATAAATAATGAAGTCATCGCTTTTACCTGTTGGGGTTAAATAATCTTGCATAACTGGATCTTCACCAGCATCTACTGCACAGTTATAGTCATACTCGGCAAAGCCTTGAGCGAACACATTATAAACAAAGTTCTTACGAAAGTTTTTAAATAGCTTTGACTGCCAGTTGCTCCTATACAAACCCACATAACCAATATCAAAAGGTACTTGTCCAACAAAAAAATTAGAATTTGGATACAAACGCTCATAATCAGCATGTTCTATTCTTGTAATTGCTTCGCCTGTTAACGCATAATCAACCGCTAAAACAGGTCGAATTTCGCCATCAGCAAAAACTCCTGTAACTTTTTGAACGCCACTTCGATCTGAAGTAGTTAAAACACGTAAATTTATATTCGGTGTATCAAGTGCCTTGTTTTCATCTACTGGATGTGGTACAGTCCATGTAATGTCAAAATACATATTTTTGCCACCATGTGGATTATTAGGCCCAGAAAAACAAACGCCAGGCTGGTCAGATACTTCTGGAGTAAGCGCCAAACCATAATTGGGAGACCCATTAATCCAATTACGTACTGCCGTAGAAATATCCCATGTAACCCATTTTGGTCCACCCCCAACATCAGCGCAAGAAAGGTTTACATTACCATACGCATCTTCATTTTCAAAGTGTACGCTTGTTGGTTGATTGTTCCAGCAACAAGTTTCGGGCTCCCAAGGCTCAGTAACAAAATCACAATATACTCTTGTAGGACTAGGAACACTTCGAGTATATGTATATGCTTCAAGACTAGCTGTAACAATTGCATTTTTAGGCATATCCATTCCATTGGGTAAATCAGTAAAACTTTCATTTATGCGAATAAAAGAACTAGCAAGATAATAATTAAGACCCGCTACAACACCAACGACATCTTCTGAAACGTTTCCACAACATAAATAACCCACTCCTGGATGAGTTTGATTAGGACCTGCACCATATCCAGTTGGCCCAGTTCCATTCTCAACAAAGCAAAATGATAAATTGGAATCATCAAGTTCAAAAATAGGATCAATTGATACAGGGTACACACGATCTATAGAATGTAGCCAGTCGTAATCTGCTTGTACAATAAGCTGATTGTTTTCTAACTTGAGTTGCACACCAATAGAAAAATTATTTGCGTTATCTGTCATATATGGAGCAGTAACTCTAAATATCGGAGCGTATTTTTTTTGAAACTCTTGATAGGTCAAATAATCAAAATTTTCCTTACCTGTTTGAAGGTCATTTTCATATTGTTTTAATTCTTTTAATGTTTTTTCTTCATAAGCATATAAAATATTGTTTTCGGCAAACAACTCTAAACCTTTACAATCAATTTCGTATGAAAAGCTAGTTTTTTCAATTGGGGCATTCAAAATAATGTCTTCTTTTACATTGTTTCCGTTAGCACTATATTGAAGATCCACACCATCACTAACATTGTTATAACGAATAGCATTATCTTTTACAACAGCATTTTTAAGATCGCCAAATTTAGGAGTAAGATTCAATGTATAGCCTTTATTTTTAATAGAAATTCCTTCACCTTCTTTTGGTAGTTTAAGCGTATAAGAATTTGCTTTGTTTTCATATGCCGATCCACGTTTTACAAGTGTATTTTGAATATCTTTAAGTTTACCATTGCCAGCATCGTACATAATAGGATCTTCAAACATTCGTTTGGTATAATTGCCATCACTTGTTTTATAAAAACGAGAATTTTCATCGTATGAAATTTCAATAGCATCATCTTGAGGCTTAGTGTTTTCCTCTTCAAGAACAGGTTCGCGCAATATAACGCCATCTTTAGTTTGTTGTGGTGTAAAAGAATTAGTGTCAGTGGATGTATTAAATTTTGTATTTACAAATTGTAAAGATGCTTTTGTGATTTCTTCTGCAAAAGCATGAGCAGGAAATAGGCCAATAGAAACGCTAAGGCACAAGGTTATGCTTAAAGCTATTCGTAAAATCTTATTTGATGTTTTTAATAGCTTTTTCAAAATTTACCTCAAATCTTTATTTACAATTTGGCTAGTGTTTGAACTTGATTTATGAGGTATGTCTATAATTTTTTTATTTAAATAAACCTTTTCTGAAAAATAAAAAACAAAAAATGATGCGATGACAACAACAATAAAAGAAATTATTAAACCAAGGTTAGCAAAACTTGTAACAAAATAAACGGAAAGTGAAATTGCGAAATAAAAAATAACAGAAACCACAAGGTATCTTAAATATTTTTTACCACCAATTTTAATAGAGCTTTTTGTGAGTTTGGATATTTTTTCATCCCCGTAAGCATAATGCCAAAATAATGAAAAAATAAATGGCAAAGCTGCGATTAGCAATATACTTGATATTGCGCTTACGATAATCTTTATTGATGAAAATGCAAATAATGAATTAAGTAGCAGATATAAAACAAGCGAGATTCCTCCACACAACAATGATAATATCAAAAGAATACCTAGCGAAACGATTACGACTGCAAAAACAAATAGAATATTGCGCTTTATGGTTGCAGAATCGTAGTTTTTAAAATTTATGCAACTTGTTTGTTTAAAACAAAATAAATATATGTCAAGAACAAAAAATATTAAAGCTAACGCAATTAAAACAAGAAAGTTTATGCTTGGAACAAAAATATGAGTAGAAAGAGAAAAAACAAGGGTTTTTGGAATGATAAAAACAGACGCTAATGATATTATCAAAGCTTTCGCAAAATAAATTATATAATCTGCACGCACAGCTTAAGCCCTTTCCTAACCATACAATACAGACATCGTTAATCGTTATTTTTAATTATAGTTCTACTTATTTTTTTATTTTGATATTTACAGAAAAAAATACTAAGCAAAAAAGTTGGTAACATACTATGACCTTGCGTTTTGCCTTCTTTTAAAAAGTGGGTAACATACTATGACCTTGGAATGATTTTTTAAAAAAAATGTGGGTTACATATCTAAACAAAAACTGCTTTTCGCATGCTCATCAAAA
>JAKSUU010000123.1 GCA_024408695.1 Coriobacteriales bacterium
ACAACAGCACCGCACTCTTCACCTTTGTACACGCCACTCAAGCATTCCTCAAAAGTATCAATAACTTTCCAACCAATATTGTGGCGAGTATCGGCATAATCCTCACCTGGATTTCCAAGTCCAACTATTAATTTATAATTGAGAGTCATAATGTGACCTCACTAGCGCGTGGTATTTGAGCACCGCTCTCATTATTGGTTTTGCATAATTTTGACTTCATAATGTGACCTCACTAGCGCGTGGTATTTGAGCACCGTCACATCTACTGCGATTTATAGCGCAAAGTCTGGATCAAAAAGTTGACTTACGCTTTCGTTATTAAATACATTATTAATGGCCTTTGCAAAGTTAGGAGCAACATTAATTATCTTGATTTTGCCACTTTGCAAATGTGATTCATCAACAGGAATTGTTGAACATGCAACAATTTCTTCTGCAACACTTGCCTCTAAACGTTCGTAGGCAGGTCCACTAAAAACAGGATGAGTCGTACATACATAAACGGCTTTTGCTCCCTTGTCCTTTAAAACCTTCATGCCTGCACAGATGGTGCCTGCTGTGTCAATCATATCATCATTTATAATGCAATTTTTACCTTCTACATCACCAATTACATTTGTGATTTCTGCAACATTGTGAGCAGGGCGACCTTTATGCATCAAGGCAAAATCTGCACCAAGCTCATCTGATAATTTTTTGGCAGCTTTGGCGCGTCCTGCATCTGGACTGACAACGCAAATATTGTCAAGACCTTTTTCTTTGTAGTAGTCTGCTAAAGTTCCAAGTGCAGTAAGATGATTTACTGGAATATCAAAAAAACCTTGAATCTGACCTTGGTGAGGATCCATAGTAATGATGCTGTCACAACCTGCGGCTTCTAATAAATTGGCAACTAACTTTGCTGTGATAGGTTCGCGAGCAGCGCTTTTTTTGTCTTGACGAGCATACCCATAATGTGTAATAACGCAAGTAACGCGACGAGCAGATGCACGCTTTGCGGCATCGACCATAATCAAAAGTTCCATTAAAGCATCATTTACATCTCCACTAACTGATTGTACTAAAAATACATCTTCGCCACGTATTGTTTCCATATATCTAGCATAAATTTCACCATTGGAAAACTTCTTTAGTTTAATATTGCCAAGTTCAACATCTAAATATCCTGCAATATCTTCAGCAAGTTTAGGATAAACTGTTCCGCTAAAAATGTGTAATTGTTTGTTAAATGGACTAGATTTGCGTTTCATATTTTACCTTTCTTTTTGAAACCCATATGTTCTTTTGCAAGCTTTTAAATGCTTATTTCTTTCTTTTATTCTTTTTGTATTTTCTACGCAACGACCAGCCAGCAATGTTTTTTTGTTCATTGCGTTCAACAGCAAGCGAGTCTTTTTCTACGTCTTTTGTAATTGTAGAACCTGCACCAATAACAGAATTTTTGTGCACTGTAACAGGTGCCACAAGCATTGTGTCGCTTCCAATAAATACATCATCTTCAATAACAGTATTATATTTATATTTGCCATCATAATTGCAGGTAATTGAGCCTGCGCCTATGTTGACATTTTTGCCAATTTTTGCATCCCCTATATAACTTAGGTGTGGAACTTTGCTGCCTGCGCCAATAGTAGAGTTTTTAATTTCAACGCTAGTGCCCGCTTTTGAATTATTTTCCATGACTGTGTTTGGACGCAAATAGGCTCGTGGACCACAACTTACATTATTTTTAATGATGCTGTCGTATGCGTGCGTAGAATCGATTTTACAATTTTGACCGATTCTAGTATTTTGAATATAAGAATTTGGACCCACAATTGTGCCTTTGCCAATGCTAGATGCACCATATATAATTGTGTTAGGTAAAATTTCTACATCTTGCTGAATTTTAACATCGGGGCCAATCCATGCAAGTGTAGGATCTAAAAATGTAACCCCTTTATCCATGAGTTTATTGTTAATTTTTGTTTGAGCAATTTTTGTAACAGCACTAAGTTGAGAGCGAGAATTTACGCCTAAGCACTCATCTGCATTTGCGGTTGTATAGCTGAGCACGCATTTATTTTGCTTTTTGAAAATGGCAATCATATCTGTTAAGTAATATTCATTTTGCGCATTTTTACGCGTTAATTTTTTAATATTAGAAAAGAGTTCTTGAGCGTTAAAACAGTAGGCCCCTGTGTTGCATTCGTTAATCAAAAGTTCTTCTTTTGTGCAATCTTTTTGCTCAACTATTTTTTCTACATCGCCATTTTCGCTATGAACAATTCGGCCATAACCTGTTGGATCATCTACTTTCATAGTCAAAATTGTGCATGCTGCTTTGGCATCTGTGTGTTTTTTTATTAGATTTTTAAGTGTGGTTGGCGAGATTAGCGGTGCATCCCCGCATAATACAAGAAGGGTGCCTTTAAAATTGCCAAGTTTATCTTGGGCACACATCACAGTATGACCAGTGCCAAACATGTCATCTTGATAAGAAATTTTGCAGCCCTTTACCAGGGGTTCTACTTGCTTGCGCCCATGACCTAATACTACATGAATTTGTTCACAACCTGCTTGTTTACTAGCATCGATAACCCAATTAATTAAAGGTTTTCCAAGGAGTTTATGAGCGACTTTTGGAGTATCTGAGTGCATACGTTTGCCAAGCCCAGCAGCTAAAATTAACGCTTTTGTATGCATAAATGACCTTTCAAGAGGTGTGGCTGGGATAGAGGGAGTCGAACCCCCATTAACGGTACCAAAAACCGCTGTCCTACCATTGAACGATATCCCAATTAGTTGCGAATATCTATTCTATCATATATAAAATGTGGCCGTAAAAATTTATGATTTATTTAAATATTTTGAAACTAAAATCTCGATTGTATAAAACTATTTTTTTAGTTATTGTTAGCCTAGCCCAGGGGTAAATTTAATGGAATCAACAGTTTTTCCTTGTCCATAGTAAACGCTTTCAATAAATCCATAAGCATTTAGTTCTAAGTTAATAATAAGTGGATCACCGTTAGGATAGTTAGGTGAAAATACTTCTGGAACAAAAATTATGAAAGCACATTCGCCCCATGTGTTTGATGTCATTTCAGCTAAAATAGGTGTAAATCCAGGCCCACCTGAATGAGCTGTAGTTGCAAAAAGGGGCACTTGATTATATTTGTAATCAGCACCGCTGCTATTTGTGTAACCTGAAACAGTGACAGCTTCGAAAGTTCTACTTTTTTTAGAAGTTTTATCAATATCGCCACTTCCGTGTGATGTTGTGAAATATAATTTTGGATTCTTTTTGTTTGAAGATGAAATATTATAGTTCGAGGTTTTATTAGTAAATTTAACACTACCTACAAGTACAACTCCGGAATCCTCATCTATATTTTTTGCAGAGAGATGAGATTTTATTTGCGAAATTGTTGGTGGGTCATAGTTTGTGCCAGCCTTTTTCCATGCTTTTGAGATTCTGTCTGTATCAGATGATTTAATCCATGCCGTGGTCTTAAGAGTGTACTCTATTTCGTATCCAGATTTGTCAGTAATGACACTGGTGCCTCTTTCAGTTAAATTAGAAGCTGCATCCTTTTTTTGTTCCTTGCTTGTGTTTATGCTAGAAATAGCTTTTTCTAGGCTACTTTTGCATTCATCGTAAACATCTTGGGTTTTATTACATTGTTCTGTTGTTGTTTTTAGGTTGTCGTATTCTTGGTTTTTTTCTGGAATTTCTAGATCTTTGGTTTTTTTTGCACATTCTTCAACTGAATTACTTAATTCAGTAATAAATTTTGGATCTTGCAAATCACTTTCTTTTGTCTCTTTTAATGTCTTGTTTGCGCTTTCTAACTTTTCTTCATAGGCTTCTTGAGATTCAAGACAACTAGAACGGGCTGCATTAAAATCTTCAATTGGTTTTTGGTAATTTTTATAAGCCACAAACCCGGCAATGCCAGCTCCAACTAAAACAATAATAATGATTGTTATGATGATAAGCCTAGTACGTTTCTTTTTTGCAATTTTTGGGTCGAGCTCTTCTTTTTTCTTTTTTTTGTCAGCTTTATCTATTTCATTCTCTTTATCTTCAAACGTATTTGTTTCGTTAAAAGAAGTATTTTCTTTTATGGACTTTGAATTTGTATTATCAGGAGATTGATGATGATTTATTTGCTCATCTTTAGAATTACTTTTGTCTGACA
>JAKSUU010000124.1 GCA_024408695.1 Coriobacteriales bacterium
CGCTTAGCACTTGATGTAATAATACTGCGTAATAGTTTTGACTTATCAAAGGGCTCAACACTACCATCTTTTTTTGAAATCATCAGTGGAGTTGTTTCAATTTTTTCATAAGTCGTAAAACGTCTTTTACATTTTAAACATTCTCGACGACGCCTAGTTGATGTGCCGTCACTTGCAATACGCGAATCCACAACTTTAGATTCTTCATGTCCGCAATGTGGACAATACATGCTTTTCTCCTTAAAATTACAAGTATTATTTTAATAGATTTATCTTTATGCTTAAATATATATAAAGAATTTTTCAAGCATTTTATTAAGGAATATGTATGGCTTTTGGCTCTAAAAAAAGTAAAAATAAAGTTGTTGATACTCGTGAACAAATGTCCGATGAAGAATATGAGCAGTTACGCAAAAAACAATTGCTTGATGAAGACGGAAATCCTATTTATCCTGCAGGTTTAGAGCCAGATTTACTAGAGGGCCCAGAACTAGAAAAGGCTCGCAGAAAAGAAAAACGTTATACTTGGCTGCTCAGAGCCGAAATCATAGGCTTTATAATTTTTATTTGTCTGGTTTTGTTTTTTATTTTCACCAAATAAAATTTTGCATTAAGGGCTAGCTTACATTTTGAATTAAAGTCCAGCTTACAATATATTTATAGAAATTTATTCAAGCCTTAAAGTTTTATAAATTTACAAAGTCCAACTAAAAATTATTTTTGCAAAATTTCTTTTACGCATTTATTTGATTCAAAAATGGTTTTTTCTATATCTATGGTTTTAAATTCGCCATTTTTATAAAGCACTTCCCCATCACACATGGTAAGGATAATATCGCCAGCATTTGATGCAAAAATTAGGTTTGTACAGATGTCGTGCAATGGGGGAAACTGCGGTGTGCTTATTTCCAAAACCAAAAAATCGGCCCTTTAGCCCTCTTTTTCAAGACCACAAATTGGGCGACCCCGTGCTTGTGCGCCCTTTACGGTTAGCATTTTAAGCAGGTCTTTTGCGTTGCCAAGAGTAGGATTGCATGTTTGTGCACGTAACATACAAATTAGCAAAAATGCTGATTTTAACATGTCATGAGTGTCGCTTGAACTAGGTCCATCTGTGCCAATAGATAAATTTAACCCCGATTTTTGCAAACGAATATAATCATTTATTCCACTACCGAGCTTGGCATTGCTTATAGGATTTAAGCAAATATTTGACTTAGCCTTTAACAAAATTTCAATGTCTTCATCACTTAAATAATTGCAATGAGCGCAGTTTGTTCCAAGTTTAAAAAAGCCTAGACTATCTAAATATTGTGTAGGTGTCATACCATTGTGACGCTCTTTGCATTCTTCGACTTCATTGCGGGTTTCAGAATTGTGCAAATGAACAATAGCATTATGTTGTTTTGCAACATCGATAATGGATTTTATCATTGCTTCTTTAGTAGTGTATTCTGAGTGCAAACACATGTCAATTTTGATTTTGTCATTTGGTGCATTATTAAATTCGTTAAACAAATCTTCGTTTAATTTTGCAACTTCTAGCTGGTCATATGGTGTGTCATTAAAAATCATAGTTCCACCATCACAGTGGTTGGCCTTCATACCGCATTGTAAGGTTGCATATATACGCTGACGTGTAGATACATACATGTCGCTAAAAGATACAGTTCCAAGCCGTATCATTTCTGCGCAAGCAAGCATTGTACCCCAGTAGTTTGTTTCATCTGTCATTTTGGCTTCAAATGGCCAAATCTTAGTTTCTAACCACTCTTGCAGTGGCAAACCCTGAGCGTAACCACGCATTAAAGAGCTATAAGAATGCGTATGTGTATTGTAAAAAGCCGGGGTTAGAAGTTTGCCAGCTCCACTGTAAATTTCGCCAAATTGCGTTGAGTTATTAGGCTCTGAAGCGCCAACGTATATAATTTTGTCGTTGATTGTACCAACATACATATTTGTTTGCGCGTCAAAATTTTCATCTAATAAAGTAATATTTTTAAATAACATAAGACCTCACTATTAGATATTGTCTAATATTAGATTTTATCTTATAATAGATTTAATAGCAATTTTAAGGATTATTATGTGGTCTGCATGCCATCCAAAATCTGAAAATGAACTAAGCGAATGCGCTCAACTTGGCAAATCGCTTTCTCGACTAACTCAGCCTACTATTCTTATTGTTTTGGCAAGGGCGAATGAAGCACTTCATGGCTATAAAATTATTCAAGAGATTTCTGCATCTCCTATGTTTGGTGGATCAAGTCCAGACCCAACTGGGATTTATCGCATTCTTAAACAAATGGAAAACAATAAATACATTAAAGGATCATGGGACAATGCCGAAAGTGGCTCGCAGCCAAAAAAATGCTATGAAATAACTAAGCAAGGTAAAGATTGTCTGCGTAGATGGATAGATGCACTTGGTTGCTATAGCGAAAGCATTAAAGAATTGCGAATTTTAGCAAGTGATTCGCTCGACATTGACCTGCCACCACTTCCCCATTGTGTTCATTAGGCCTATGTTTCTTGTATTTGTTTGTGTTTTTCTGTTTTTTGTCGTGAGATCTCCGTGTCCTTTATAGAATATCCAATTGTATTTGAGTCGACCCATTCTAACTTTAAATCGATAATCCACCTTTTTATGATTCAAAAATATTTTGTTGGTTTTTGCTAGCTTTACGTGCGGACTTCGCCAAAAATTCTTGATTTGTTTCGGTGATTTGCAAAGACCTTACAAGCATATCCATTGCTTTTTCTGTATTGTTCATATTAGCGAGTAGCCTGCGAACACCCCAAATAAGAGGCGCGATTTGAGGATCTAACAAAAGCTCTTCTTTACGCGTGCCACTTGTAACAGGATCAATAGCCGGAAATATGCGTCTATCCGCTAAATTGCGGTCGAGCTTAAGTTCCATATTGCCTGTGCCCTTAAACTCTTCAAAAATAACCTCATCCATTTTGGAGCCCGTATCGATTAGAGCGGTACCAAGAATAGTCAAAGATCCTCCACCTTCGATATTGCGGGCTGCACCCAAAAACTTTTTAGGTGGATAAAGTGCAGTGGAATCAACACCACCCGATAAAACACGGCCACTAGCAGGTTGACCTAAGTTGTATGCGCGAGCGAGCCTTGTAATTGAATCAAGCAAAATTACAACGTCGCGTCCTGTTTCTACAAGACGCTTTGCACGTTCAATTACAAGTTCAGCAACCTGAATATGAGTTTCGCATGGCATATCAAAAGTCGAAGAAATTACCTCGCCCTTAATGCTACGTTGCATATCTGTAACTTCTTCGGGGCGTTCATCAACAAGTAAACACATTAAATGTACTTCAGGATTATTTGCGCTAATAGCAGCAGCAATATCTTTTAAAACTGTGGTTTTTCCAGCTTTTGGAGGAGAAACAATTAATCCACGTTGGCCTTTGCCAATTGGTGCAACAAGATCTATTGTTCTTGCTGTGATAGTTTTAGAGCCATGTTCCAAATTTAATCGTTCATCTGGATAAATTGGTGTAAGATTTTCAAATTTTTCGCGCTGTTTGGGCCCTTCAAATTTTTCACCATTTAGCTTATAAATATCTGTAAGCGTTGGATATTTTTCATCCTCTCCCCTTGCAGGACGAACTCTACCAGAAATCCAGTCGCCTTTTCTTAAACCATTACGTTTAATTAATTTTGGGCTCACATATACATCGTGTTCAGAAACTCTATATGTATCTGTGCGAATAAAACCATAACTGCCTTTGATTACATCTAAAATTCCTTCTACCGCAACAAAACCTTCACTAGATAAAAGCTTGTCGTAGACTTCATTAACTAAATCATCTATTTCGCCAAATTCAGCTGGATTAATATTTAATTCAATTGCTTTTTCTTTAAGAGCTTTTTCGTCCATATTCGAAAGCTCATCGCGTGAAAGAGTAGGGCCAATCTCAACGTGCTTAATTTCGTGCCGAGGCAATACTCGTCTTTCTTTGCGCTGACGTGGTTTTATAGTTTCAGAAAAAGGGCTCCTTTCGAGTTGATCAAGTCTAAGTTTTTCGACAGGAATTTCTTTTTCTTCGACTTTCGCTTTAGCTAATTTCGAATCTTCTTCATTAGACTTATTACTTTCAATTCATG
>JAKSUU010000125.1 GCA_024408695.1 Coriobacteriales bacterium
TGAAAACTTTTTTGCATATGTTGCGATTGATACAAAGGGGAATAATATTTATGAATTCTAACGAGAAAAAAGGGATTTTTATAAGTTTTGAAGGTGGGGAAGGTTGTGGCAAATCTACTCAAATAAAAATCTTATATAAATATTTACTTTCTTATGGCTTAGATGTTGAGTTAATTAGAGAGCCAGGCTCAACACATCTTGGTGAAAAAATACGTAACATTTTACTTAACATAAAAGATTTAGATATATGTGCCGAAAGTGAACTTTTACTTTATGAAGCAGCACGAGCTCAAATTGTGAAAGAAAAAATCATTCCTGCATTAGAGAGCGGAAAAGTCGTGCTATGCGATCGATATATTGATTCAAGTTATGCCTACCAAGGCTATGGTCGAGGTTTAAATCTCGACATTATAGATAAGCTTAACGCATTTGCATGTAAAAATATAATTCCAGATAAAACCATATATTTAAGGGTAACAACTAATATTGGACTTTTTCGTGCAACAGGATCAAATCTTAATGATGCTGATAGAATCGAATCTGAAGGCTTACAATTTCACTCAAAGGTTTCTGAAGGTTTTGAAAAGAAAGCGCAACAAGAAAACCATAGATTTGTAATTATTGATACAGCGGAAGAAAAGTTTGACACACAGCTTAAAATATTTGAATCTTTGCAAGCTTTGTTTCCACAAATAGAACCACCAAGCATAGATAAAATTAATGACATCGTTGCTTTAATTAAACAAGAAAAAAATGACAGATAACGACTTAGACATAAATAATTTTTTTGTAGATAAAGATGAATATATTACAAAATCTTTGAGTACAAATAGGCTTGCCCATTCGTTATTGTTAGAATCTAACGATGAAAACTATTTGAATAGTTGCGCTTTAGAACTTGCAAGTTGTATAATTGCAAACACAGACCCAAATATATATAAACTTTGCATAAATAAGCAGCATCCCGATTTATTTATTTTAAAACCGGCAGGCAAAAATGGATATAAAATCGAACAAATAAACGAAATACAGCCTAGTTTTGCTCTATCACCATTGTTAGCAAATTTTAAAGTGTATTTATTTGAAAAAGCAGAGTTGCTTAATCCAAGCTGTGCAAATAGTCTTTTAAAAATAATAGAAGAGCCTCCAAAAAATACATACTTCATACTCCAAACAGGCGAAATTTTAAAGGTGCTAAATACAATAGTTAGCCGATGCACACACTTACATTTAGTTAACAAAAACGCTCAGGCTAAGACTAACCAAAAAATCTATGAAATATTCACATCTATAAACAAGGCAAAACAAGTTTATGAAATTTTTGAAATTACAAATAAAATTACAGAATCTTTACAAATTAAACAAGAACACTCAAATAAGTCAACAATAGATAAAAATGCTTTAGTATTACTATTGCAGGATTTAAGTGTATTGATTCAAAAAATCATTGAATATAAATCTTGCAAAAATATTGATATGTGTAAAAATTTTGACTCTGAATTTATTAAAACAAATAGTTACTTTAAGTTAGAGTCTTTATTTGCAATAATTGATGTGCTTGCTGATTGTATTTATCAAATCAAAAAAAATGTAAGCGTAAGTTTGAGTTTAAATGTATGTTTTATTAAATTTAAGGAGGCACTATGCCTAAAATAATATCCGCGAATGTTCGATATTCTTCTTCTTTAGCTTTATTTGATGCAAAAGATTTAGAAATTAATTATGGTGACGCTTTAGTTGTAGAAATAAAAGGTGTTCAGCACTTAGCTCATGCTTCATCTAATGTAAAAAACATAACAAATTTGCAGATTGCAAATGAGTTAAATTCTGTTATTCGCAAGGCAAATCAAAAAGATATAAGTAAAGATGACATAGCTCGACAAAAAGAAAAAATAGGCTTTGACATTTACAAAAAGGCATGTGAGAACTTAGAATTAGATATGAAACCAATCGCAGTAAAGTATTCATTAAATTGTGATTACGCTATATTTTACTTTACTGCAGCTAATAGGGTAGACTTCAGGCAGTTAATTAAGGATTTATCTTCACAGCTGCATTTAAAAGTAGAAATGATGCAAATTGGGCTAAGAGACGAATCCAAGATTTTAGGTGGTTATGGGCATTGTGGCCAAGAGCTTTGTTGCTGCAGAATGAGATCCGAAATTTCTCCAGTTTCAATAAAAATGGCTAAAGAACAAAACCTAAGTTTGAATCCTTCGATAATTTCTGGTGCCTGTTCAAGACTTATTTGTTGTTTAAAATATGAATTAGATATTTACACCGACTTTAAAAAGATTGCACCAAAAATTGGTTCCATTATAGACACCCCCGATGGCAAATTAAAACTTGTTGAACTAGATACAATTGCAGAAGCAGTAAAATTGCAAACAGAAAATGGCGGTTATCTAAAATTTCCACTATCTTATATTTTTGATAAAAACACTAAACGCTCCATTACAGACGAAGAGCCTGTTAAAGAAAATGAAAAACGTGAATATTATATAAACGATGAAAACTTTGACAAGGTTAAAAATAAACTAACAACGCTAAGCCCAGTTTCGGTTATTGGTGAAAAATCCTTTAACAGATCTTTTGAATACGAAGAAAAGCTTAATACAGACGCTAATAGGGATCAAATTGCAGACTCATTAAACAAACAAGAAAAAACAAAAAAGCAAGAGACCAAAACCAACGATAATATTTCAAAAAACAAAAGACAATCAATAAAAAAAGATACGCAAAGACCTAGCGTTAAAAGTAAAAACAATAAAACAGAATCTAAAAAATCAAAAATTAAACTAAGATCTCAAGATAGAAAAGTAAGAAGATCAGTATCAATTGGAGAAAACAAACAAGCAAGCGATTCAAATAATTCTAAATTAAGTGCAGGAAATAAACAACAGACAAGACCAAGGCCTGGTCAGCATAGCTCTAGTTTTAATAACAATTAACATCAGATTGGATAAATATGTTAGAAAATGATACTTCATATGCCTTATTAACAGATTTATATCAACTCACAATGGCTCAGGGTTACTATCTTAATAAGATGGCTGATAACAAGGCGTGTTTTTACGGCTTTTTTCGAAATAACCCTTTTAAAGGCGGCTATACTGTATCTTGTGGTAAAGATCAGGTTTTAAACGTTTTAAATGATTTTCATTTTACCAGTTCCGACATAGACTACTTAAAATCGCTAAAAACAGCATATGATACGCCCCTTTTTGAAGATAGTTTTTTAGATTATTTAAAAAATTTCAATCTTAGTGTTGATGTTGACATGGTTGACGATGGTACAGTAGTTTTTCCTCATCAGCCCACATTTCGAGTTATTGGACCTTTATATCAATGTCAGCTTTTAGAAACACCACTGCTCAACGCCCTTGGTTTTCAAAGCTTAATTGCTACAAAAGCTTCAAGGATCGTTAATGCAGCAAATGGAATTCCAGTAAGTGAATTTGGATTAAGACGCGCTCAGGGCCCTAATGGAGCAATGAGTGCAAGTAGGGCCGCTTTTGTTGGGGGAGTAAAAAGTGTCGCAAATGTTGCAGCTGCAAAAAAATTTAATATTCCTACAAGTGGTACACATGGACATAGTTGGATTATGTCTTTCGAAACAGAACTTGAGGCCTTTAGAGCTTATGCTCAAAGCAACCCAGATAATTGCATATTTTTAGTAGATACTTATAATGTAATTGAGGGAGTTAAAAATGCCATTACAGTTTCTAAAGAACTTGAAAAACAAGGTAAACGCGCTATAGCAATAAGAATTGATTCTGGCGATCTAGCTTGGTTATCAAAAAAAGCTAGAGAAATGCTTGACGATGCTGACCTTGGCTACATCGGTATAATTTTAACTAACGATTTAGATGAATATACTATCGAAGCACTTAATCAACAAAATGCCCAATACACCTCTTTAGGTGTTGGAACAAAACTAGTTAGCGCATATGATCAACCATCTTTAGGGCTAGTGTATAAGCTTTCTGCTATAGAAATTAATGGAAAATGGGTAGGTAAGATTAAACTTTCAGAACAAAAATCTAAACAAAGCTTGCCTGGAGTTTTAAATGTTAAACGCTTCATTAATAATGATGGTATTTTTGTGGGAGATATGATTTTTGAT
>JAKSUU010000126.1 GCA_024408695.1 Coriobacteriales bacterium
TAGGGTTGTTGATGTAGGTGTACGTACGGCAGAAGCTGCAGTTATTTCTCTTGGTGGTATCGTTTCATCTACTTCTATTAGAATTGCCGGAGATGCATTTGATCATGCTATTGTTCAGCATGTTAAAAATCATTTTAGTTTGGCTATTGGTGAACGTACAGCAGAAGAATTAAAGATTGCTATTGGTTCTGCGTCTCCACTTGTTGAAGAAATTGATGTTGAAGTTCGTGGACGTGACCTTGTAAGTGGCCTTCCTCGTACAATTCAAATTGAAAGTGAAGATGTTAGAGTTGCTCTTGAAGAACCTGTTTCAAAAATGATACAGGCAATCAAGAATACTTTAGATAATACTCCTCCAGACTTAGCAAGCGATCTTATGGAATACGGTATTTTGCTTACTGGCGGTGGAGGACTTTTGCGCGGTTTAGACGAAAGACTTCGTCAAGAAACAGGAATTCCGGTTCATGTTTCTCCAACTGCCTTAACTAATGTAGTTTTGGGCTGTGCAAGAGTATTAGAATCTCCAGATTATTTATCTCAAGCAGGAACTACACGATAATACAACTTGCATTTATGCAAGAAATTATCATAATCATTTATTATGCGACTCAGAAATATCATCATAGTTGCTATTCTACTTGTTATAAGCATAGGTTTAATTACATTTTCTGTAAAAATGCCCGATAACCCCATACTTTCTACTGTAAAAAGTGGGGTTAATACGGTTGTGTCTCCTTTTAAAAATTTAAGTTCTATCATTAATCCCCAAAAAGATAAAGCTGGCCAATATAAGAATTACTCAGATGAAGAAATCGAAAAAATTGTTCAAGAAAACTCTCAGTTAAAAGAACTTATTTCACAATTAGAAGAATACAGGCAGCAAAATATGCGCTTAACTACCTTGCTTGAACTCTCTAATACATATAATTTAGAGTCTGTTTCTGCAAAAGTATTAACTACAAGTAAGGGTTGGAATCAAGTTGCGACTATAAATAAAGGTTCAGCTGATGGTATTCAGGTTGGTATGGGTGTCATGAGTTCTAGCGGTTTTTATGGTCAGGTTGTTAGTGTTAGTCAAAACACTTCAGAAGTTAAGTTAATTACAGATGCATCTTCTAATGTTTCAGCAATGTTACAAAACACACGTGAAACTGGCACATTAACAGGCTCCTATGACGGCAATTTGGTTTTGGAATATATTCCAATTACATCAAGCGTTGGCGCAGGAGATGCAATTTTAACCAGTGGAGAAGGAGGAAGTTTTCCGCGCGGGATTTTTATAGGCACTGTAAAAACAATAGAAACAGATTCATCCGATTTATATTACAGATTGACAGTTGATACAATTATAGATTTATTTTCTTGTGAAGAGGTGCTTGTTTTAACTGGTAAAGAGGATTCTACTGCTTCTTTAGTTGATGTAAATAGAATCAATGAAATTAAGGGTGCATTATCCAGTGATTCTGTTAGCGGAAATTCAAGTGTTATGAATTCCACAACATCACAAAAGGCCAACGAAGGATTCTCTACAAGCAATATGGATGCTAATAAAAATGATGCAGCACAACCCTAGAAAAGAGTAACAGTATATGAATAAGGCAATTTTTTACACAATATTAATAGTGTTAACAAGCTTGTTTCAATTGGTTTTATCGGGACCAATTACCATTGTTAATGCGTGCCCAAATTTTTTCTTAATAAGTGTTGTAGTTATAAGTTTGTATTCGGGGATGCTTCCAGGCGCAATAACTGCGTTTGCCTTTGGATTATTTTATGACTTCTTATATGGTGGATGTATTGGATGCATGGCTTTAACTTTTATTTTAGTTAGTTTAGTCGTTTGCTTAATTAATAGAATATTAAATTTGCAGCCAGTTGTAAATTCTGCTATTGTTGCAATCACGGCTTCGTTTTTAACAGAGCTGATTTATGCCATAGCATCAATATTAACAAATTCTTTGTCTAGTGGCGTATTTACAACGCTTTTAAACTATTCACTTCCAAGCGCCATTTATAGTGCGGTAATATTGTTTGTATTATTGTTTATTATTGCGAGTTTATTAAAACAAACACCAAGTATGGCATCGAATACTAATGAAGCCCTTCGTAAACACAAATCTAAAGTTGTTAAGTACAAGTAAAGCATAGGTTAACGTTGTGAGAGAAGCATTAATTGCTACAGTTGTTGCATTTTTGTTTATTATAGCCGTGACTTTGCTTGTTATTTATGCTAGAAGCGGTTCTAAAAAAACAAGCTCATTAAATATTGATGGTGCTGGTAGCCCTGGCCGAAAAGATTTTGTTAGCAAAGGTGGTGGGCAAGAAAATGCAAGCGACGACGCTACAGTTAAAAGAAGATTTTTAATTTTTTCTGGTTTGATTGCTGCTGCATTTGGTGCTTTATTGGTTAAGCTATGGTCCATGCAAATTTTATCTGGTGAAAAATATGCTTCACTTGCTAAATCAAATCGAACTTCAGAATTTAATACCACTGCCCCAAGGGGTAGGATTTTAGATAGAAACGGTGTCGAATTAATTGGCAATAAGCTTTCTTATACAGTAATTGGAGATTCCGATGTTCAATACAATAAAAAAGTTCTTAAACGTTTAAGCGTTATTTTGGGCATTCCATATGAAAGCATTCATAGCTTGGCTGCTTCTCAAAGTGGCGGTGCGCAGGCTAACAGGGTAATCGCAACAAACATTAGCAAAAATATTGCATCATATATTTTTGAGCATAAAAATGCTTTTGAGGGAATTTCTGTTCAAATTAGAACTACAAGAATTTATAATAATGGCGAGCTTGCATCGCACGTTCTAGGTTACGCCGGCATAATTTCAGATGAAGAATTAAAGCAAGAGCACGATGGTTTAGTTTATCAAAGTGGTGATACCGTAGGCAAAGATGGTGCGGAAAAAGCTTTTGAATCATATTTAAAAGGGGATCCTGGCTTCAAAAGAGTTGAGGTTAATGCTTCTGGTGATGTTGTAGGCACGGTCGACGCCGTCGATGCCATTGCCGGCAACGACGTTTGTCTAACTATAGATATTGAAGTTCAAAAAGTTGCAGAAAATGCTTTACAACAAGCTTTTATAGATGCTCATAATTCTAATCATCCAAATGCATGTAGCGGAGCAATTGTATGTTTAGATTGTAAAACTGGCGAGGTTATTGCTATGGCCTCTGCGCCAAATTACAATCCTGCATTATTTGTTAATGGCATTTCAAATGATTTATGGACCGAATTAAATGATGAAAAATCAAATTATCCTTTAAGCAATAGGTGCATTGCAGGTTTATATCCTGCTGCTTCTACATTTAAGGGATTTACCGGTTTGGCTGGTCTAGAATATGAATTTACTACCGAAGGAACAAGTTTTTATTGTACCGGTACGTGGACAGGCTTTGGTGAAGATTGGCCTCAACATTGCTGGAGCACTTCGGGGCATGGCTACATTTCATTTTATAACGGTATTGTTCAAAGTTGTGACGTTGTATTTTATGAAATTGCCAAATCCTTTTATTATTATAAAGACAATGAAACTGCTCTTCAAGATTATGTAAAAAGCTGGGGATTTGGCTCTAAAACTGGTATTGAGCTTAGTGGTGAAAATGAAGGACGTGTACCAACACCAGAGTGGAAGAAAAATTTTAACAAAGATGCGCCAGAAATGCAGGCATGGCAACCAGGCGATTTATCAAATCTAGTTATTGGGCAGGGAGATATTTTAGTTACTCCTTTGCAGATAGCTTGTGGTTATGCAGGGCTTGCAACGGGCAAAATTCCAAAGCCAGTGCTGCTGCATAGTGTTTTATCTTCAGATGGAAAAAGTGTTGTGGTTGATGGCTCAAAATTTCAAGGACAAATAAATAACCCAGATTTTAAAGAAGAAAATATTGCTGTTATGCGTCAGGGTTTTAGAGGTGTTGTTAGTCAGGGAAGTGTTAAAAAAGTTTTTAA
>JAKSUU010000127.1 GCA_024408695.1 Coriobacteriales bacterium
AAATGAAATTTTAGAAGTAAAAAATGTGTACTCTGCATATAAACAACTCGATACGTATAATCCTTACAGCGTAGCGGATTTAAAACGGGCTCATAAAATTATGACTAAAGGCCTAATTAAAGAATCTGGGGTTTTTAGAAAAGGGGAAGAAGGTGTCTTTCAAGACGGGGTATGTATTTTTGTTGCTCCACCGGCAAGAATTGTTAATACGCACATCAAAAATTTATTTATTTGGATGGAGGAAAACAATACCGCTATACACCCCCTTATTTTGTCATCTGTCTTTCATTATGAATTTGTTTTTATACACCCTTTCAGCGATGGAAACGGAAGAATGGCAAGGTTATGGCAAACACTAATTCTAGGCAAGTGGAATTCAATATTTATGTATATGCCAATTGAAAGCCAAATTGAAAAACATCAAAATAATTATTACGATGCGATTTCTAAGTCTCATATAAACGGCACATCTAATGATTTTATTGAATTTTCTTTAAACATGATTGAAAAAAGTATTGATAGTTTTACATTACAATTTGAGAGCACGAACAGTTACGGTGATTATGTTAATCGACTTTTAAAAGCCATGAAACTAGGCAAAGCTTATAGCACAAATGAAATTTTAGATTTGCTTGGTCTTAAGTCTAAAGACAATCTTAGAAAAAATTACATTAATCCTGCCCTAGATGAAGGCCTTATTGAAATGACATTGCCTGATAAACCTACAAGTAAAAATCAGAAATACTTTAGGTCTAGCAATTTGTTATAATTAATCATTATGGAAAAGGATCCTTTCAAATACTACATTAAAAATCCAAAAGCAAGTAAAGCCGACAAAGCATACGCATGGTACACTGGCATTGGTCTGCAGGCAGTTGATGGTCTTGAAACTTCTCCTTATTTGCGCGAACTTGCCTTAAAAAACATCGAAGGCAAAATTTCCTTTGACAAGGTCTACGAACTTCTAGATGAATATTATGATGAAAAACCTGCAAAAGAAGGTGGCAGAACCAGAGAAGCTGATATTGTGTCAGCAAGAATATCACAAATTTTAGAAGAACCAAGCTTTAATTTTACTCCGAATGCTTATTTATCAATTCATAAAAGACTTTTTGATGGCGTGTTCATGCATGCAGGCCAAATACGTGACTATAATTTATCAAAAAAAGAATGGGTTTTGAATGGCAAGTCGGTTCTGTACGGCAACGCAACTGACATTCGAAAAACTTTAGAGTATGATTTGCAAGTAGAAAAGTCGTTTTCTTTTAATGAATTAACCACAGATGAAATCATTAAGCACCTTGCAATTTTTGTCGCTCATCTTTGGCAAAACCATGTATTTGGTGAAGGAAATACTCGAACAACTGCTGTTTTCTTTATAAAATATATTCGCTCATTAGGATTTAATGCTAATAATGACATTTTTGCACAAAATGCTTGGTACTTTAGAAATGCGTTAGTTAGAGCAAATTATAATGACTTAGAAAACGGAATTAGTGCAACTACATCCTACTTAGAGCTTTTATTGCGCAATTTATTGTTAGGAGAAGACAATGAATTGAAAAATAGATATTTACATGTTTCTTATGAAAACAAACTTCCTAAAAAAGCGGACATTGGGGATGAAAAAGCGGACATTGGGGATGAAAAAGCGGACATTGGGGATGAAAAAGCGGACATTGAACTTCTGAAAACCTTGATTAATGGTGAAGTTTCGTATATAACTTTAAATGCAATGAATAATATTATTTGCACATTATATGATCAAGAATTTTTTGGAAGAAACGATGTAATGAATGCTACGAACCTAAAGCATACGCGAGCTACCGAACTTATAAAGCTTATGCTCGCAAATGATTTAATTGTCCCAGTTAAAGGACACGGCAAAGGCAAATATTGTTTTTCTTCAAAAATAGGTAAATTTATATCTAAATAAAAGGTGTCATGCATAACAAACAATCTCAATATATATTTCAAAAAAGTCGCTGTAAACAACAAAACAAACTCATTGCTTGCGCTATTATCATTACTTTCATCTGTAGCATAGGTGCATTCTCATTATGCGCCTGTAATCAGGCAAAAGTCACTAAAGTTGGACCAGGCGGCTTTCCAAATACAGTTGCAGAAAACACGCAAATTAACCCTAAATACGCAGATAATGCCAGGCAACTCGCGCAGTGCGCTATTGATGAATTTATGGCATTTAGTAAAATCCCGCGAAAGTCTGAACATGTCGAAAAAATCCGCCAATACCTGCTAGATTGGGGCAAGCAAAATAATGTTGAAACCCAGCTTGACACAAGCGGTTGCGTTTTTATGGACTTACCCGCAAGTGCTGGTTACGAAAAAAATCCTGGCATAATTTTACAAGTTCATATGGATATGGTTGTAGAAGTCGATCCAAGCTACACAAATTTTGATCCAATAAACGACCACATCGATGCAGTTTACGATGAAAAAACTGGAGTAATAAATTCAAAAGAAAATCGTACAAATTGTGGTGCTGATGACGGCGCGGGCATGTGCGTATGCCTGGCAATTGCAAAATCAAAAAACATCGCACATGGTCCTATTCGAATTATCTTTACATATGATGAAGAAACTTCGCAAAAAGGTTCCATAGAATTAAGTCCAGAAGTCTTAAATTACGATTATCTAATCAATCTTGACCATTCGCGCATTGGCGATGTGTGCATTTCGAGTGCTGGATTTTTAGAAGAACATCTAATTCAAACTTATAGCCTACAGACCCTCAGAAACAATATGTGTGCCCTTAACATTCATGTTGATGGTCTAACTGGTGGACATAGTGGGATGGATATACAAAAGCCACGAAATAGTGCAACGCGTATAGCAACCGCCCTGTTCAAAGCACTAAATGATGCAGATATCCCCTATTGCTTATGCAACGCAAATAGTGGAACAGTTCCCAACGTAATTGCAAGCACGCTTGACCTGGCTTTTGCCATAGACAAAAACGATCTTGATAAAGTCCAACAAACTATAAATGAAGAAGTGCAAAAGCAGCGCGAGGCATATTCAGAAGACAAGGATTTCAATTTTAATATGGAACAAATTGACATCAGTACAGTTAAATGCGTTTCTCAAAATGACAGCAAAAACATTACAAATGCACTTATGAGCATTCCAAATGGGGTTATTTCCATGAGCAAAGATGACCCAAACACACCCGAAACATCCTGCAACATCGGCGTTTTAACGCTAAAAGATGGCAAGCTCAATATAACTTGTTCTTATCGTTTTAATAAAGATTACAAAGACGAAGCAAAAGCAAAACTTCAAAAAATATGCGACGATAATGGTCTTATCATAGATGAATCTGCAGAAAATTCTGTTAACAATTGGAATGCTGAAGGTGATAATAACTTAAGCGACCTGTATCTTAACGCTCTAAAAGACGGCAGTAATTTAGAAGGCTACAAGACAACGATTCACGCAGGTCTTGAGCTCGCTAATTTTGTCCCCAAGCACCAAGGAATAAAAATGATTGCTATTGGATGCGACACCATCGATGAACACATGCTTACCGAACGCTTCTATACCAAGTCTCTGCCTGCAATGTTTGCATCACTTTTAAGCTTGTTTGAAAACATCAAATGATTTTTGCGCCCCGGTCTCGACAATCATTTTATAAAACAGTTGCCTTAAGTCCCCATTGTTATAAAACAGTTGCCTTAAGTCCCCATTGTTTTACCATTGTTTTATAGACAAATAAAAAACGCCGCAAGCATTTGCTTGCGGCGTTTTATCTAGGGTTTTAATATAAAACAGTAGAAATTAATTAATCGCTTTCTACTGTGTAAACAACACCACTAGCTGCTAAATTGATATTAAATGCAGCGCGTACATCAAAGTACCCAGTGGCCATATTGCCATCAAAAGCATAGCGATTTCCAACATAGTCCATTGCCCAAGTATCATATCTATAAGCA
>JAKSUU010000128.1 GCA_024408695.1 Coriobacteriales bacterium
CAATGTTATCTCTTGATCATCAACTTGCTCGTGTTGATGGCGTATACAATGCAATTTTTATTACTGGTGATAGTGTTGGAGATTGCATGTTTTTTGGCGAAGGGGCAGGTGCTGGAGCTGCTGCAAGTGCTGTTATGGGCGACATTATTGAGGTTAGTCGTCATATTGCATATGAGCTTCCTGCTGTTGTGGGCTGTACTTGTACAGAAAAACTTGAAATTGCGAGTATGGATGACCTAGAAACTTCTTATTATATTCGTATTGGTGTTATTGATGAAATCGGCACACTAACCAAAGTCGCTTCTATTTTTTCGGATCATGAAGTATCTATTCAGTCTATATTGCAAAATGAATCTAATTCTACCCAGTTTTGCAATGTTGTAATCATTACTCATAAATCAAAAGAAGAAAATGTAATGGCAGCGTTAAAAGATTTAGAAAAAAGCGATAGTGTTAAAAATATCGGAACATTTATAAGAATTGAAGACTAAGGGCTATAAATGGAAAAATTAACAGAAAAAGATACAAAAGCAATTGCTGATTACGCAAAAATTGCTTTGGATGAAGCACAAGTTATTGAATTTACAGATTACCTCAATGAAACTATCAAGATGATCAATCCGATTTTGGATATTGACATCGAAAATGTCGATCCTACCTTCCATCCAATAGGAAATTTGCGTAATGTAATGCGTGAAGATGAGCCAAATCCTAGCTTTACACAAGACGAAGCTCTCGCAAATGCTCCATTGCAAGAAGATGGTGCATTTAAAATTCCTTCTCCTTTAGCGGAAGGAGGAGATCAATAATGGAATTTAAAAATATGTGCACGCGTAAAATTCGTCAGGGTTTAATTGACAAGGATTTTAGTGCTAAAGAAATCGTTGATTATTCTTTAGAAAGAATAAATAATTCTGAAGAAAAAATCCATTCTTTTATTGAACTCAGCCCTGATCTTGCATACAAAAAAGCTGCTGAACTTGATGATTTTGTTGCTAAAGGCGAAAAATTACCACCTTTAGCGGGCAGCATATTTGCTTTTAAAGACAATATGAATTTAATAGGCACACATACTACATGTGGCTCAAAAATGCTTGAAAATTACGATTCGACTTTTACTGCAAGCTGTGTCAAACATTCAATAGAAGCAGGGGCTATTCCAATTGGCAAAAACAATATGGATGAGTTTGCTTTTGGTTCTTCTTGCGAAACTTCTGCTTTTGGACCAACTTACAATCCTTGGGATTTAGAGCGTGTGCCTGGCGGTTCTTCTGGTGGGGGAGCAGCAGCAGTTGCAAGTGGGCAGGTAACAGTCGCTTTGGGCTCTGATACAGGTGGATCCATACGCCAACCTGGTTCTTTTTGCGGTGTTGTCGCCATGAAACCCACTTATGGTATTGTTAGTCGTTATGGTGTTGTCGCATTTGGATCATCCCTCGATCAGGTTGGCCCTTTTACTCGTAATGTTTATGATTGCGCCCTCACATTAAATGCGCTAAGCATACAAGATCCACAAGATTGCACTTCGCATCCTTTAGATGTAGACTACACAGCTAATTTGGATAAAGACTTAAAAGGTAAAAAAATCGGTGTAATTCCGGATTTTGTTGAAACTGATGGCATTGCACCAGACATAAAAGCAGCATACAAGGATGCAATTGCTAAACTAAAAGATTTAGGTTGCGAAATCATAGACGTTTCTTTAGATCATGCCAAAGATGCTATTAATGCTTATTATATTTTGGGACCTTGCGAGGCATTTTCTAATTTGTCTCGCTTTGATGCTGTACGCTATGGTTTTAATTTGCCAAATAGCAATTTAGATTCTCAAACAAGCAATTCTCGCGGAACAGGTTTTGGTAACGAAGTAAAACGACGCATTATCCTTGGCGCCTATTTACTTTCTAGTGGAATTTATGATAAATATTACTATCGCGCTCAACAAGTACGTAGTCTTATTACGCAAGATTATACGCAAGCATTTGAAAAGGTTGATGCGCTAGTAATGCCAACTACTCCAAATACTGCCTTTAAGCTTGGGGAAGTCAGCGATCCAAATACTATGTATTTAAGCGATATTTTTACTGTTAGTTTAAATATTGCAGGTAATTGCGGGCTTCATCTTCCTACACAAATTGGACAAAACAGCAATTTGCCTGTTGGCATTCAAATTGTCGGTCCTGCGTTTAAAGACGAAAACATATTACAAATTGCAAGTAATTTAGAGAAAGAATATAAGTTTTATGAAAACTATGAAAGAATTACCAGAAATTTTTAAAGATTGGGAAGCCGTAATTGGCCTTGAGGTTCATGCTGAACTTACCACTTTAAACACAAAAATGTTTTGTGGATGTGCGCAGTCTTTTGGAGACGAGCCTAATACTCATACATGCCCGGTTTGTCTAGGGATGCCAGGCGCTTTGCCTGTTCCAAACAAGGCTGCTATTGAAAGTATCATTTTAGCTGGTCTTGCCACAAATTGTGACATAGAGAAAGAAACCATGTTTTATCGCAAAGGCTATTTTTATCCAGATATGTCTAAAAATTTTCAAACCACTCAAGGCCCCAAAGCTTTTTGTATGAGAGGCCATTTAAATTTAAATATCGATAAGCTTGGGGCTAAAGAGCGCACAGACATTGATTTAAATGAGGATGGTTCATACGATACTCGCATCGGAATTGAACGTATTCACATGGAAGAAGATGCAGGAAAAATGATCCATGTTGGAGGAAGCGAAGGTCGTATTAGTGGTGCTAAGAACTCATTTGTAGACTACAACCGTGCTGGTACTCCGCTAATTGAATTAGTTACTTTGCCCGAACTTCGCACTCCTGCCGAAGCCCGTGCTTTTATGCAAAAATTACGCCAAGTTTACTTAACTCTTGGAATTTCTGATTGTTCAATGGAAAAAGGATCACTTCGTTGCGATGGGAATGTTTCTTTGCGCAGGCATGGAGAAACCAAATTTGGCACAAAAACCGAACTTAAAAATATCAATTCTTTTAAGAATTTGCATGATGGTCTTGAATATGAAATCAAACGTCAGTGTGCTGTTTTAGAAGATGGCGGTACAATTTTACAAGAAACACGTCATTGGTCTCCAAGCGATAAAAAAACGATTGTTATGCGTGTAAAAGAAACTGCAGATGATTATCGCATGTTTCCAGATCCTGACCTTGCACCGTTTTCGCTAACTGATGAGTTCATTGATGGTGTACGAGCAAAACTGCCCGAACTTCCTGACGAAAAAATCGAACGCTTTGTAAGCGATTTTGAACTAGATTCATCGGATGCACGGGCTCTTGTTGCAGATTTTGAATTTAGTGAACTATTTGAAAAGTGTGCAAGTGAGCTCGACAAATCACAGCTTAAAAAACTGTCAAATCTAATTGTTAATAATATTGCAGCTCATATAAAAGATAAAAAATGTTCAATTAAAGACACAAAACTTGAGCCTCAACATTTAGTAGAAATAGTTAAACTTGCATCTGATAAAACTCTTAATTCAAATAGCACCAAAAAGGTTCTTGAAGCAGTTTTAGATAAAGGCGTTGATGTTGCAGAGTTTGTTGATAATCAAAACCTGGCTCAGAGCACAGATTCAAGCGAAATTGATGCTTTTTGCAAGCAATTGCTACAATATAACCCAGATAAAGTTGCCGCCTACAAAAACGGAAAAACGGGCTTAATTGGCTTTTTCATGGGACAAGTTATGAAGCATACTCAAGGTAGTGTTGATCCAGAAAGTGCAAATGAACTTTTAACAAAATTACTCAATGAATGATGCACAGGGGCGTAGACCCTGCATCATTTTGCAAACAAAATATTAATCGTCTTTAAGGAGAGCAAATGGAATTACAAAAAGTATTAGAGGAAAGGTATTCCTGTAGAGATTACAAAACGTCAGATGAATTTATTCCAACTAAAGAGCAAATAACTGACCTTTTA
>JAKSUU010000129.1 GCA_024408695.1 Coriobacteriales bacterium
ATAGCGCATGCCCATTGCGTCGCGAACTTCATCAAGAGTAGCATTAGCAACTTCATTCGCGCGCTTATTGCCATCTGCAAGGACTTCTTTAATATAATCAGGCTTTGAAACGAGTTCTGCACGTTTTTCGCGAATTGGAGCCAAGAAATTATTAATGCTTTCTGTTACATAGGCTTTAAGGGCTCCTCCACCACCATCGCCAATTTCTGCTGCAATGTCTTGCTGTGTGCGCCCTGTTGCAAGGCTTGCAGTTGTTAAAAGAGCAGAAACGCCAGGGCGATTTTCTGGATCGTAAGTAATGTTTCTATCTGCATCTGTTGGAGACTTCTTGATAATTTTTGCAGTTTCTTCTGCAGTCATACTAAGAGAAATCCCATTACCATATGATTTTGACATCTTACGACCATCAAGACCAGGAACTTCTATTACATCACTCAGCACTCCATCCGGCATTGGAAAGACCTCGGCAAATCTCTCATTAAAGCGGCGCGCGATTGTGCGGGTTAGTTCAATATGAGGAAGTTGATCTTTGCCAACAGGCACAACATTACCCTTGCAAAAGAGGATGTCGCAGGCCTGATGAACAGGGTAAGTTAAAAGCAGACCAGTTAGAGCATGGTTTGAAGCCTCTTGTTCTGCCTTTACTGTAGGATTGCGACTAAGTTCGCTTTCGCTAACAAGAGACAAAAAAGGAAGCATGAGCTGGTTTAACGCGGGTACGCTCGAATGAGTGAAAATCATTGTCTTTAGAGGGTCGATGCCGCAAGCCAAATAATCAATAACAATATTTAGAACATTGTCATCAATATTTTGAGTTGTGTCGCGGTCTGTAATTACTTGATAATCTGCAATCACTATATTCGTTTTAATGCCCATATCTTGAAGCTTTACACGATTTTGAAGCGTTCCAAAGTAATGACCGATATGTAGACGACCAGTTGGTCTATCACCTGTAAGCATGTTGTATTTTTGAGGATTTACCTCAAAGTCTGCACGAATTTTATCGCTAATTTCTTTTGCTTTTTCAAAGCTTTGAATGTTTGGCATAAGTTCTCCTTAATTATTTCTAAATATTATATGCTATTCTTCAACTTTTAATGCGTTACTAATTAAAGTTTTAACTTCGTCGTTTGTTAAATTGCGCCATTTGCCTAGTTGCAAATTTTCTAGTTCTATGTTTGCGAAACTTTTTCGATGAAGATGAACGACTTTGTTTCCTATTGCTTCAAACATACGCTTTACTTGATGCTTACGTCCCTCTGTAATTGTAATACTTACTATTTGTTTAAATTTAGGAAAATTTAGTTTATAAAGTCCGTATTCGTTCTGATTTTTTTTGACATCCGCAAGGTTCAAAACACGCAGCTTAGCTTTTTTTGTAGGACCATCGTCGAGAACAACGCCCTTCTCTAGTTTTGTAAGTTGCTCGTTGTTTGACTCATCCTGCAGATATGCAATATATGTTTTAGATACATGATGTGAGGGATGCAAAAGCATATTTGCAATTTCACCATCACTTGTAAAAAGCAAAATGCCTGTCGTGTCTTGATCCAAGCGACCAACAGGAAAAAGTCCTGGATATTTATCTAAAGGAATGAGCTCTTTAACCGTTGCGCGACCGAAAGGATCATCCATAGTCGTCAAAGTCTGTGCAGGTTTGTTCAAAATTATATATGCATAACTATCTTCGAGTTTTACAACGATGTCATCAACCATAACATCATCAAGCCCTGCTATAACCTGACTTCCGAGCTTGGTCACCACTTCCCCATTAACGCGAACCCGCCCATCAAGCATCATTTTTTCACAAGCCCTACGCGATGCCACCCCACAGCGTGCAAGATAGCGCTGAAGTCGCATTATTTTTTCATATTCATGTTGCATAAAGTCCAAATATTTGGTCTATAAATTTTGCAGTAGTTTTTTAATTAATCAACAAATTCAATGCCTTCGTCTGCTTTAGCTGTAATTGATTCTTTTATAATGTCATCAAGGTTTTCGTCATCATCGTCATCATCGTCATTGTTGTCATTGCCATTGTCAAGATTAACAGCATTATTAGCAGAGCCTGCAAAACCCGCCTTGTTCGAAACAGGTGCATCAACAAAATCTTCCGCATTGGCATTTTGCGAATTTAGAATACTACTAGAAGACGCACTAAGTTCATCTATAGCTTCATCTTCATCGTCAACATTGGCTGAATTAGAGAAATTTTGATCATCTTCATCTGCAAAAAACTCAGCATTTTCTAGAGCATTCATATACTCTTCACTAAAGCCTAAGCGTGCGCGCAAAATATCAATTGTTGATTGATCGACTGCAAACTCCGACAAAGGGGGTAAATCTTTAATAGATGTAAGCCCAAATTCTTGTAAAAACTTTTGTGTGGTTTTATAAAGAAGAGCTCCACTTTCTAGCTTGCCTGCCTCGGCAACTAAACCTTTATCGGCTAACGAACTAACAGGTCCATCAGAATTTACACCTCTTACAGCACTAATTGCGTTACGAGTAACCGGCTGGTTATAAGCGATAATTGACAATGTTTCAAGCGCGGCCTGCGAAAGCTTACGGCTATCCCAAGACAAAATTAACTGGCTTAGCTGCTCGTGGTACATAGGGTGAGAATATAGTTTCCAGCCTGCAGCGGTTTTTTTAAGAACAATTCCGCTTTCACGCTGTTCATATTCACCTTGAAGTAGTTCAAATGCCTGCTTGATTGTATCTTCATCACAGTCAAGAATAGGTGCGACTTGTTTTTCCTTTAAGGCATCTTCGCTTACAAAAAGCATGGCTTCTAAAGCAGATTTAATATTAAATTCTAGTTTTTCGTTTTCCATATTATTCCCATTCACTCAAATTAAATATTGCGGATTCATCGGCATCGTCTTCAAGACGAACTTCTAGATCGCTAAAATTGTCACTTTGTGTTAAATCAACAACCCCAAATTTGTAAAGCTCAAGCAAGGATAAAAATGTAACAACAACAATTTCGGGGCTTGCTGCATCACCAACCAACTGTTTAAAACTAGTTTTAGGGCCATTTTTAAGGCGCTTAAAAATCTTAGATGTGTAATTTTGTATTGATATAGGTTTTTTGGCTATATGCTGGGATTCTAATAAAAATACATCTTGACGTGCCGCTAAATCGCTACATATAACGGCAAGGCCTCTGAGCGTCATACCCTGCAAAAAATCTGGCATTAAATTTTGAAATTGTGGTTCAAGTGCAGCATGTCGAATATGCATTTTTTTCTGAGTTTCAAGACGAGCATTAAAAAATTCACTTGCGTTTTTAAACTTTTTATAATTGCAAAGACGTGCAAACAAAACAGCCTTTGCCTTGTCGCTATTTATATCTTCAATGCCAATAATGTCATCGACAAGATCACTTGCGTCATCAGGCACATCATCTTCTTCTTTTGGCAATATTGAATTTGCTTTAATTTGCAAAAGGGTTGAAGCAACGACCAAAAAATCACTGGTTATGTCTAGGTCAAGCTCTTGCATTTTTTCTACGTATTCTAAAAATTGATTAACGACGTCGCCGATTGAAAGTAAAGCAATATCGACTTTTTGCTTAGAAACTAAACTAAGCAACAAGTCAAATGGGCCTTCAAATATTTGTGTTTTTACTTTATATTTCATATTACAAAGTCAACAAAAAACTACTAATGTTACCATCGGTTGCCTTCAAATAAATTCCAAAAATATCAAAACCAATCATGTATGGAATTAAGAGTACAACAAGCAAAAAGAAGAACATGGAATATTGCTGAATTTTATAATATGTTGGCATGGCGCTGCGAGGCAAAAAGAGTGCAAGAAGGCTTGCGCCATCCAAAGGCGGAGTCGGGATAAGATTAAAAAGCGCCAAACAAAGATTAATCATTGTAAAATATGAGCCAAAATACCAAATGTAATAGCCAAGGGCAGAAAGGCCAG
>JAKSUU010000013.1 GCA_024408695.1 Coriobacteriales bacterium
AGATTATTTCAAAGAGCTGTAAATCTATGAGCATTAATGCTCACATTTAAATTGGTAGAAATATCGTATGGATTAATTACGAAATCTATAGTTTTTGTGCCAGTGTAGTTGCCCATACCAGTTAATATAATTTTTGCCTTATTACTTTCAGTTGTTGCATTTATATTGCTTTGATAAGAAATTGTGTAATCTGTATCCTCGACAAGTTGAGCACCAGATTCGTTATCGGTTACTGTTGGTATAGGCGTGATGGCGTTGCCACTATATGTAAATGTACCTGTGACAGTTGCAGTAGTGCTTGTATTGATATCTTTGGCGCTTGGATTATATTCTTTAACATAAGCTTTAATTGGAGGGTTATCAGCTGTATAATTTGGGTTGTTCGTTTCGAACTCATTTTTTATTTCTGTCCAATCTTGATTATCTGAAGGGTTGTTATAATCAAAAAGATAGCTTTCTCCTGCGTTAACAACGCCATTCGTTTTAAAAAGTGTAATTAATGAACCTCCAGGACCATAGGCCTGTTCATGCTTTAATGCAAAAATATATGGAGTGGTATAAGCACCTGGATAGTCTCCAGTTACCATCTGCTGTTTACATATTACTGAATACTTATCGCCATTATCAACAATAATTGGATTACCAGATTCATCAGATATACTTACTCTTTCAAAACCGCTAAATTCTGGATGTATGTCTTCAACCTTTCCAAGCAAAGTGCCATCCATTGGATGTGAATAATTAGAATTAAGCTTGTAAACGTAAAAACTAATCTTTACATCTGACTCAATGACGGTAGATACACTATCAATTATACATTTTTTATCGGCGGTAAAAATATTTGCTGTAGAAATTGCATCATAAGATAATTTGGCATTCCAGCCCCTAGCTGGCAAATAGTCATAAGCTTTTACTTCAATGTCTGATTCATCTTTTTGGGTTTCATAATTATAAACAGAAGATGTACCAGTCATTGACTTATCGTAATATGAAAGATAAAAATAACCTGTGTGTTTACCAGAGGAATCTACTGTCCCCCAGCTCATATAGTCGTGTGAATAAAACGGAACAGTTTCGCTACCCCAAGAGTTCTTTATAATCCAAGCGCCATCACTTGGTGGTAGGTTTCCAGCTTTAAAATTGTTTTTAGAGTAATTGTCATCCCAGCCAACAACAGTAACAGCATGATTACTTTGTTTGTATTCATAAACATATTGGGCATATTTACCGTCTTCGGTATTTAGATAAGGCGCATCTGCACCCCCATCTCCTAAAATTGAAATCTGTACCGCTTTGCCAGCTTTAACTTGCTTTTTAATTTCAGTCATTGCATCAGTATTGTAGTTATCAGTGTCTTTATTATAAGTCGCGGGTAGACTAAGAGCTTCTTTTAAAATGTAGTCGCTTTCAAACCTATTGGCATCACTAATTGACCAATCAGCACTTGCTTCATACGAAATAGCTCCATTTTTAATGCCATTATATGGATAAGCACTTCGCGCCGTTAGGCCACTACCAGAAGATAAAAGCGTTATAGAATGTGAGGAGTTACCACCTGTTTGCATGGGCGTGTAATAAGAACCTGTTGGAAAATATACTCCTTCACCACCTTGACCACTTGCGTGACCAGCAGCAATTTGTTTATCTTTAAACCAAGCAAGGTGACGTTCTGAGAATTCAATATCGCCATAGCTTTTACCAGCAGCTTTAAGATCAGTTCTAATGCTTGCTTCTGATGCTGCAATTGTTGCAAATGCCCAACAATCGCCAAAGGGGTTTTGAAGTTTAACGCCACTTATAACACCTTCATTGCGCAAATCATAACTTGTCGGTAAATCTTCTTCGAAACTTTGATCTTGTCCATTCGCTCTTTCAGTAGCTTTGCGGTCGTTGTAGGCTTTTGTAATTCTGTCTGAAAGTTCTTGCTCTTCTTTTGTCGTAGGAATGGGAGAAACCATACCAACAAATTCTTCTTCTGAATAGTTTTGCGTTTGAACAGTTTCGTTATAGCTTTCTATGCAAAATGCAACAACAGTAAAAAATAGCATAAAAACAACTGTACAAATTGCAAATACTGAAATTTTTGAAAATGCTTGCTTGTCCATTTTTTTCATCTTAGCTCCTTGTGTTTGTTATTTCATTAAAAATTCAACGATTTCTTCTTTGATTTTTTGAACATCATTGTCGATGCTTTTTGTAAAACGAATAGGCGCTTTAAGTAGGCTTTTTATATTGTTTGGTATGTATTTAATCTTGAGTTCTTTTGCTAAATGCATGTTAAGCTCTACCCCACTCATAGCACAAATTTCTTGAGGCAAAATTTGATTAGGTTGCATGCCATGAATCGCCCTATAAACATCTGGTCCAAATTTTGACCAATGAGCGGTACTTGCAATAAGCATCTTATTGGGCCCTTTATGTACTTTTGCAACATTATAAGCGCAAGCAGTGTGTGGATCCATTAAATATGAACAAGAATCATAAAGATGCTTAATACTGGCTAAACATTGTTTTTGGTCGCAATAACCAGCAGAAAAATCTTTAGACAAAGCTTTAAATGTATCTGTATCAATAACAAATTCTTTTTTTGTATTAAGTTGCTTCATCCATGCTTTTACCTGGGTATAATCGTGTCCACAAAGTTCAAATAGTTGTCTCTCTAGATTTGAACTAATTAAAATATCCATTGAAGGAGAACAAGTTTTAATAAAATCACGGTCTTTAATTGTATAGTGTCCACTATTGATAAAATCGAATAAAACATTGTTTTCGTTGCTTGCGCAAACAATATGTTCTATAGGTATACCCATTTTTTTAGCATACCAACAAGCTAATATATTTCCAAAGTTACCAGTTGGCACACATACATCAATTTTTTCGCGAGAGGCAATTTCGCCGGCAGCCAAAAGTTTAGAATAAGCGCTTATATAGTAAACAATTTGTGGCATAAGACGAGCCCAGTTGATTGAATTTGCGCTAGATAACTTAGTGTTAAATTTTTTTTCAAGCAATTTGTTAAATGTCTTGTCGGAAAAAATCTGCTTAACGGCATTTTGGCAGTCATCAAAATTTCCATTAAGTGCAACAACACATACGTTGTCACCAGTTTGAGTCGCCATTTGTTTAAACTGAATGTCGCTAACGCCATGATTAGGATAAAAAACAATTATTTTAACGCCTTCTTTGTCTTTATAACCTTCTAGGGCAGCCTTGCCCGTGTCGCCACTAGTAGCAACACAAATTAAATAGTTAGTGTCATTGTTTTTGCGTTCTTTTTCATCCTTAATTGATGCCTCAAAGAAATTAGGCATGCACTGTAAGGCCATATCTTTAAATGCACTAGTTGGTCCGTGGAAAAGTTCTAGAATGTAAAGGTCGTCTACTTTTGCAATTGGAATAATTTCTTCTACATCAAAGTTTTTGCCATAAGATTTTTTTTGCAAGGTAATAATTTGTTCAACATCAAAATCAATCTTAAAAGCTTTGTAAATATAAGCAGCTTGCATATAATAAGGCATCTCGGCAAGAGCTGCAATTTCTTTTTTTGTTAAATGAGGAATTTTTTCTGGAACAAAAAGTCCACCACTACTTGCAATTCCTTTTAAAATCACATCACTAAAATTAAGAAGTTTTGCTGGTTTTGAACGAGTATCAATATATCCAATTGGCATTATTATTCCCCAAAAAATAATTTTGCAATAATATGATAATACCATTAATTTAGGTATTTAATTTTAATTGTAATAAGGCTTATTATGAATGAACGAAACGAATTTAAATATGCTGTTGTAATTTTAGACGGTGCAGCTGGTTTGCCGGTTGTAAAATGTAAAGATTGTAAACAAACAACACTAGAAGCAGCGAATACGCCAAATATGGATGCCTTAGCTTTACACGGACTTTGTGGAATTACCAAAAATGTCCCAGACGGTTTTGGAGCATCTAGCAATATTGCCTGCACATCCATAATGGGTTATGATCCAAGTCTTTACCCAATTGGACGAGGAGCAATTGAAGCTGCATCTTGTGGTGTGGATTTAGATCATGGTGAGATTGCCATGCGCATGAATTTATGTCATGTTGCAGATGATGGCACAATGCTTAGTTATTCTTGTGAAAATATTGAAAATGAATCTGCTCATAAAATTATTGATGAGCTTAGCTCTTTAAATGATGAACATTTTACAATTTATAAAAGCGTTGGTTTTAGAAGTATTATTAAAGTACGTGGACTGGCTGGTTTACTAAATGCTAAGTATCACGCTGCACATGACATTACAGATCAAAACATAAACGATAAAATGCCATCTGGCGATGAAGATGTAGATGTTTTGATTGATTATATGAAAAGGTGCAACAATCTTTTGGCTAATTGCGCCGAAAACAATGCACGTGCTGACGCGGGCCTTGCTCGAGTTAATCAAGTTTGGCCTTTTTGGCCTGGTGTTAAACCCAATGGCATGCCAAGTTTTTTTGATAGCTATGGATTAAAAGCTGCAATGCAATCTCCTGTTGATTTGCTTAATGGTCTTGCAAAATTAACAAACATGCGCGTTTATACTTTTGATGGTATAAGTGATGGACGCGACAACGATTACAATGCATGTGGTCAAGGAGCAATCGAAATGTTAAAAGAAAATGATATCGTTTTCATACATATAGAAAACCCAGATAGCGAAGGTCATGATGGTAGTATTGAAGGCAAAATTTTTGCAATTGAACAGATAGATAAGTTTATTATTGGACCTATTTGGAATTGGGCACAAATGCAAGATTTTAATTTTAGGATTGCGTTTTTACCAGATCACTACACTCCTATTGCTCTTAAAACTCACTCATCAGAGCCTGTTCCATTTGTAATTTGTGGAGATGGAATTGAGTCCACTGCAGGTGCACGTCTTACAGAAAAAGAAGGTGCAAAAAGTGGAATTCAATTTGATGCAGGATACAAAATGATGAAAACTTTGCTCAAAAAATAAGTTAACCTTAGGTTTACTTCTATAAACGTAGTGCGTAAATATAAATTGGAGACAAAATGCAAAAATTATTAATGGGAAATGAAGCTATAGCATTAGGTGCCCTTGTCGCAAATATTGATTTTGCAGCTGCTTATCCTGGAACACCATCAAGTGAGATTTTAGAAACAATAGCTAAAGAGGCGCCTAAACATGTTCATGTTGAATGGTCAACTAATGAAAAAGTTGCTTTAGAAGCAGCAATTGGAGCTAGTTGGGCTGGCGGACGTGCTGTTTTTTGTTGTAAGCAAGTTGGTCTAAATGTTGCAAGTGATGCTTTAATGACTCTTTCTTATTTAGGCTGTAAAGGTGGTCTTGTTTTAGTTGTTTGCGACGATCCAGGTCCAATTTCATCTCAAACTGAACAAGACACACGCAAGTTTGCACAATTCGCAAAGGTGCCAGTTTTAGAACCTAGTAGTCCCCAAGAGGCTTATATTTTTATGCAAAGCGCTTTTGAGCTATCAGAAAAATTTGAATGCCCGGTAATTTTGCGACCAACAACACGTATATGCCACGGAAGCGAAAACGTTAATCTAGATTTAATCGATAAAAATGCCTGTAAATCTCACAAAAGACCAAATTTTGATCGTTTAAATGATGCAAAGGTAATCTTTCCTAACGTAAGTTATGAATGTCATATTAAGGTTGAAAAACGTGCAAAATTAATTAGTAAATATCTACAAAACTCATCTACTCTTTTTTCTTCAATAATAATTGCAAACTCTGCAAAAAAATTTAAGAAAGGCCAAAATTACAAGTTAGGATTAGCATGCAGTGGCATTGCTTTTGAATATGCAAAAGAAGCATGCAAAATATTACAATTACAAATTCCCATTTTAAAGGTTAGTTCTTCATACCCTTTTCCAGACAAATTAGCAGCAAGTATGCTTAAAACTTGCAACAATATTCTTGTATGCGAAGAACTTGATTATGTTATAGAAAATGAACTTTTGCGTTTGGCAGGACAAAAACAAATCAAATGCAAGGTATTTGGCAAACTAGATAATACCCTTAGTTTTGCAGGAGAGCTTAGTTCAGAAGCCATTTATAATGCAATTGCGGGAATATTAAAATTTAAACTTAAAAATCGCATAAAAAATTTTGATCTTGAAAACGACAACAAAATCAATAAACGTGGAGCACAATTATGTGCAGGATGTCCACATCGTGCTAGTTTTTTAGCTGTAAAAGAAGCTTGCAAAGGCAAAAAAGTTGCCTATTGCGGAGACATAGGGTGTTACACATTAGGTGTTGTTCCCCCAATTGATACTTGCGATACCTGTCTATGTATGGGTGCAGACATCACGGTTGCGCAGGGGTTAAAATCTGTAGATCCCGCTCTAAATGTTTTTAGTTTTATTGGTGATTCAACATTTTTTGCAAGTGGTATTCCTGGCATAATAAATGCAGTTTATAATGCTCATGATCAAATTATCTGTATTTTAGATAATTCATCAACAGCCATGACTGGCAATCAACCACATCCTGGTCTACCGTTTAACGCACGTCGTGAACCCGCTCATGCTTTAAGTATAGAAAAACTTATGTATGCTTGTGACATTGATTTTTGCAAAACAGTTAACCCTTTTGATTTTAATCTTAGTGTGGCAACCATTAAAAATGCTCTAGCACAAGATGGAGTTCGTGTAATAATCTTTAAAGCTCCCTGTGTAAAACTTACAAAAAAATCTAATCTTACAGCACAAATTGACAACATCAAATGTAAAAATTGTAGCTTATGTTTTAAAAGTTCAGGTTGTGGTGCACTTTCTTTAACTAAAATAGATGAGATAAGTTCTAAATATTATGTAAAAGTTGACGAACAAGTGTGTACAGGATGTTCGTTATGTGCAAACTACTGCAAATTTGATGCAATTAAAATTATAGAAAAAGGTTAATATGAAAAACAATGATATTTCAAAACTTAAACAAAATGCAAATAAAGGCATAGATAATATTATTATTTGTGGCCTTGGTGGACAAGGCAATATCTTAGCTTCCAAAATAATTGCAAGCATGTATATGAACACTGGCTATCATGTCAAAAGCACAGAAACAATTGGCGTCGCTCAACGTGGTGGAAGTGTAATCTCACATATAAGAGCTTCAAAAATTCAAAATATTGCATCTCCAATTGTTAGTGATTCTTGTAGTGATGTTATTTTTGCATTAGATTATTCTCAAATTTTAGTGAACAATAAATTGCTAAACAATAAAACAAAAATATTATTTGTTCAAGACACAACCCCTCTCAATGTGACCAAAAATTTCATTCCATTTAATGCACTTGATTATTGTGAAAAACTTAATAATTATAAAATTTCAAATATATTATTAATTGCTTTTGCAATTAAAAATGAAATTTTGCATTTTAAAAAAGAAGATTTGCTTATAGCTATAGAAAATTGCGTTGCGCAAAAGTTTCTAGATTTAAATAAGCAAGCTGTAGAACTTGTGTTTAAGGATTAAGATGAAATGCTGGGAAAAAACTGGATGTGCAGACTTGGTTTTAAATGGACAATGCCCTCATAAACTTGCAAAAAACTGTCCCCTAGATTGTTATTATGCCTGTCGTTGCCATAATCCTCAACATGTTCGAACAAGTGTAATGGAATCTTTTGATCATCCAGAAATAGATTTTGACGCTTGCCAAAAAGAAATATGCAGAACCTGCAAATTTTACTTAGAACATGGGCCTAAATTATCAAATTCCAAGTAAAGTCAAAACAAAATAAGTGATAGTTAAAGCTATTATTACAACTATTAGTGCATACATTGCAATGTTTAGTATTGGATGATTTTTAAGAGGTCCCATAATAAATTCGTTGCTAGAAATTTTTACTAAAAAAATAAGAATGACTGGCAATAAAATTCCACTAACAAACTGGGCAAATAACATTATTTGAACAAGATTCACATTTGGAATTAAAGAAATAGCAACACCAAAGATTATTATGAAAGTATACATAGATTTAAAAATTGGAGCATCTTTAAACTTGGTGTCGACTCCCCTTTCCCATCCAAAAGCTTCACAAATCGCAGATGAGCCAACAAGTGGCAAAACACACGCAGCTAAAAATGAAGCTGCAACTAAGCCTACACCAAATAATATGCTAGCAAAATTACCAGCAATTGGTTCAAGAGCAATAGCTGCGCTTTCAGCACTTTCAACTTCTATGCCTTGAGGAAATAAAACTGTTGCAGTTGTAATGATGATTGCTGCTGCCACCATGCATGCAACAATCGAACCAGCAATTACATCTATGCGTTCATATTTAAGTTCTTCTTTTTCTACACCTTTGTCTACTACATTATTTTGTGTTAAAAATATCATCCAGGGTGCAATTGTAGTACCAATGGTCGCAACAACAAGAGAAACAAATTCTGGAGTTCCTATAAAGTGTGGGCAAATAGTATTGAAGCCCACCTCGCTCCAATTTGGACCAGCCATAACAGCAGATATAAGATAAGTTACAAACACACAAGAAATTATTAAGAATACTTTTTCGACACGTTTGTAGTTACCACCCATAACAAGCACCCAAACGGCAACGGCAGCAATTGGAACACTTATTAATTTGCTAACTCCAAAAAGTTGCATACCAGCTGCAATGCCTGCAAACTCAGATAATGTAACACAAAGATTTTCTACAAGAAGAGCAGACATGGCGATTACTGTAGGTCTTATACCAAAGCGCTCTCTAATATTTGAAGAAAGACCCTTACCTGTAGCAACACCAACGCGTGCGGCACATTCTTGAACTATGATTAACATTATGCACATAATTGGTATAATCCATAGAGTAGCATAGCCAAATTTTGCAGCAATTGTAGAATAAGTCGATATGCCACCAGCATCATTACCTGCCATTGCAGCAATAATTCCAGGGCCCAAGGCCGCTAGGATTAAATATATTTTTTTATTTTTAAAACTTGATTTTTGATTAAAATCTACAGAGTTGATTTCGCTTGAATCAAAAACTTTGACTTTATTTTCTTTAGATGCAGACATTTTTAAAATAAAATCCTATTTAAAAAGTGGGATTATTGTTTTGTTAGCATAAAAATTAGAATGGCAATTACAACAAGTAAAATAACGGTTACGGTTATAAAGATTGGATTTGCAAATGAGCGTGACTTAATATCTTGATCATGCTCTTCTTCTAAAACTTCCATAGCATCATCTACAGTAACGATGCCAAGTAAATATCCACGTTCATCAACTACAGGCATAGCAAGCAAATCATATTTTGAAATCATGTCTGCACACTCTTCTGCATCCATATCTGGATCTACTGTAATGAGCTCTTTGTCTTTAATCGAAATATCATCTAAAATTGTATCGTTTTTGCCCATAACAAGTTGTTTTAGATTAACAACGCCTGTTAAAACGCCATTTTCTGTTGTAGTATAAATATAAACAAGGTTTTCGTCTTCTTCGCGTTCTTCTTTAAGGCGTTTTAGTGCTTCTTCGATTGTAATTTCTCCTGGTAGGCTAACAAAATCATTGGTCATAACACCACCAGCACTGTCTTGCTTATAACCAAGCAGACTTTTAATATTATATTGTTCATCAACGCCCATCAACTCTAGCAAACGATGCGCTTTTTCATATGGTAAATCGGCAATGATGTCAGCCGCATCGTCAGCGTCCATTTCGTTTAAAACTTCAGCACCTCGTTTGCTGGTCATATCTTCAATAACATCTGCTTGATATTCATCTTCAAGTTCAGAAATTGCTTCTGCAGCCTGAACATTGTCAAGACGTTCAAATACCATTTGACGTTGTTTTGGTCCAAGCTCTTCTAAAATATCTGCTACGTCTGCAGGGTGAAGTTCATCAAGACGTGTGTGGCTTAAAGAAAGTTTAATATCCTTAAAATTAGAATCTAATAACTCCATATAATTCCATGCAATAAGGCGCTCATTTAGACTTTTTCCAAATAATTTTAGAACAGCAGATACGGCTTTTTCTAAAGTTTTAGAAATTGCACGAATAAGTGACGGCGTGCCACAACATGCACCGCTAAGTCTTAAAATATGAGATTCATAAGAAAGGCTGAGGTCGTTTACGCGAACAACTTTCATTCCTTGAGTGTCTACAATTTGTTTGTCAAGCAAATCGCGTTTGAGCAATACTTCGTCGTTTTGAATATAACTAAATCTAACATCGTCATGACCAACGTTGAGTTTAGCCCCTTCTTCTGTAATTTCACTAATATATTTGCGAGCACTAATCATAAAAGGGGTATTATTAGGCCCTAAAAGCGCAATAGACGTAACACGGGGAAAAACTTCTTTTGTGGCAATAGCTAAATCATTAATTTTTCCAACGAGTTTTTCGTTGCAATCATATACTGGTTTATTTAATATTTGACGAAGATAAATCATAATGCTTACCTCAACATGAAAGCATGCAAATGTTAAATATTTTTCTTGAATTGTTCGGTAGCCTATCTTCAAGCTACCAGTTGAGGAAGCTAGAAAACAGGCTATCTACTGTGGGGGTGAACCTTCACAATAACCTTTCTTTAATCAAATAACCTGGCGGAGAGCTGGGGATTCGAACCCCAGATAGGAGTAATGCTCCTATACACGCTTAGCAGGCGCGCGCCTTCAGCCAACTCGGCCAGCTCTCCACAAAATATATTATATCAAAAATCCATGATTAGTACAAATTTTTCAGTGAAATTTGTCTTGATACTTAGAAGTAAACATTCTGCAAGCTGTTCCATTTAGCTAAAAAGACAACCCTACACACTCTGCTCAGACGAAAAATCTTTTTCTAAATATAAATATTTAGTTGGATTTTTCGTATCGTTCGCAGATATGTGTAGGGTTGTCTTTTGATAAGTTAAAATAAGCTTTTAAATACTTAGTTCTAAATAAACTGGGCAATGGTCACTGCCATCACAGTCATTAAGGATTTTTGCATCTAATAAATTTTCTTTTAAATTTTCGCTAATCAAAAAGTAGTCAATCCTCTAACCCACATTGTTAACTCGTGCTTGTCCACGATAACTCCACCAAGAATATGCACCCTCTAAATCGGGGTTTAAATAACGAAAAGTGTCAATGAATCCAGCATCTAAAAGCTTGCCAAATTTTTCTCTTTCTTGATCACTAAAACCTGCATGACCTATATTTGCCTTTGGGCGAGCTAAATCGATGGGATTATGTGCAACATTCATATCTCCGCAAATTATTGCACCCTTTTTTTTAGCAAGTCTTTTTAAGTATTTACGAAACTCATCCTCAAATTCACAACGAAAATCTATACGTTTTAGTTCGTCTTGGGCATTTGGGGTATAAACACATACAAAATAGTAATTATCAAATTCAAGTGTTAGCACACGCCCCTCATCATCAAACTTATCTATACCAATACCGTAAAAAACAGCCTTTGGCTCTTGTTTCGAAAAAACTGCCGTGCCACTATATCCCTTTTTTTGTGCATAGTGAAAATAATCGTGATACCCTTGAATTTCAAAAGGACATTGCCCTTCTTGTAATTTGGTTTCTTGAATCGCAAAAATATCTGCATCAAGCTTATAAAACTTTTCTTCAAAACCCTTTTTTGCAACGGCTCTAAGACCATTAACATTCCAAGAAATTGCTTTCATAGTTTTCCTATCTTTTACCAAATAACTCCCAAAAAACTACGGCAGAAGCGTTTGCAACGTTTAACGAATCGACTCCACGTTGCATTTTTATAGACAAATCTACATCACACATGTCAATAGTTTTTTTCTTTAAACCGCTTCCTTCCGCGCCAAAAAATAATGCAAGCTTTTCATCATTTTTGCGCCTAAAATCATTCAAATCGATTGAAGTGTCCGACAAAGTTAGCGATAGAGTTTTAAAGCCATATTTATGAAGCAGCTCAAATTGATAATTAGGCCAGTCACAAGGCATTTCATCGCTAATTGCCCAAGGAATTTTAAAAACAGCCCCCATTGAAACTCTACATGCACGTCTAAATAGTGGGTCACAACAAGTAGGTGACAAAACGATCCCATCTGCACCTAGACCAGCAGCATTTCTAAATATTGACCCAATATTTGTGTGGTTATTTATATCTTCTAAAATTACAAGGTTTTTTGCGCCTGCTACAACTTCTTCAACACTTTTTGCAGGTGGTCTATGCATTGCACATAAAACTCCCCTATTTAATTTGTAGCCTGTAAGCTCTTTAAATAGATCTGCTTCTCC
>JAKSUU010000130.1 GCA_024408695.1 Coriobacteriales bacterium
TTGTATCGCTGGCAGCATAATAATCCTTGAGCACATAATAAGCCCAATTTCTCTTTACAATTATTGTTTTGCTATGCGTCTTGCTTAAATCATCGTTTCTTTTTACTTTTGCAGAGTTTTGCATAATAGCCTTAATTTTTTTTGTTCAAAAATTAGATTTAAGTGTTGAATTTTGAACAAATTAGCTTTCAACAACTTTTCTTTCGCCGCATTTTGGGCAGGTAACAGCTATTTTGCCCTTGCCTCTTGGAACACGCATTTCTTGATTGCAGTGATCGCAACTTAAATATAAATATTCTTTTTTATTTTTAGATTTTTGTAGACGTTTTTGACGCTGTGCCTTGCGTTGTGCAAACTTTGTGTTTTCGGCAGTACGCTTGGGGATGTTTTTTGAAAATGTTCTAAAGAGAATATAAATTGCAAAACCAAAGGCGATAAATTGAAAGGCTTGACCTACCCAAAAGGCCCAGTCTCCCAAGAAACCACGAAGAATAGTAAATGCTACGCTTATAATTAGGCAAACAATAAAATAAAAACCAAGTTGACCTGTGTAGTCGTCGACGCCGTAGCGCCCAATCATAAATTTTCTAAACCTATTTCTCATAAGACTAATGCTTTCTAGCAAAGTTTTTCAACATAATCGACAAGGTCTTGGACTGTATTTAAATTGTCTGGCTCACCAAATTCAATATCATATTTTTCTTCAATATTGTAAATAATGTCAAGCATGTCATAAGATTCCAAGTTTAATGATGCAATCTGTGTATCTGCAGTGATACCTTCTGTATCAAGATTTGCAACCTCAATAACAATTTCTTTGATTTCATCGTATTTTGACATGTTTATACCTTTCTTTAATAACTAAAATATATTATAAATGCAATAGATAACTAATTTAGAAATTGTAAAAGATTGTGTTTGAATTAAATTTTTTTGTAATTTTAATCGCAACAATGCAAGGTGGCTATATGAAAACCTATATGCAAACTTGTAAATAATCAAAGTCGCTTTCGTTGTATTTGACTTCGCTTAAAATAAGACCCTGAGCAGGGGCGGTGACTCCTGCGCATGAACGTTCATGTGCATTTAAGATGCGAGCAAAGTCCGCTGAGGAGATTTTGCCGTTACCAACTTTTGTGAATGTGCCAACTAGGCTTCTAATCATAGAATGCAGGTATGCATTTGCACAGATTTCAAAGCAGATTATTTTTTCGCCAAAAAGTTGCTCTCTATAAAATTGCGCACTATAAACTTCACGGGTGGTGTTTTTATCTTTGACCGATTCGCTTTTGCAAAAAGATCTAAAGTCGTGAATGCCAATAATGTGCTGGCAGGCAGAATTCATAAGATCAATGTCAAGTTCATTTTTAAACCACCAGCAGTATGGTTTCATTATTTGAGGAGGAATAAGACCGGCGGTTATGCGATATTTATAGGTGCGATCTATTACATTAAATCTTGCAGAAAAATCGTCTGCTACAAATGCGGGGCGCGAAATTGAAATATCATCATCGATAATTGAATTGATTGCAATTAAGAATTTTTTTGTGTTTGTTTTCATTTCGTTTGCAACGTTACCTGGTACAAAAAAGGATATGCGCTGGTCTGTTGCATGCACACCGCTATCGGTTCTTCCTGCACATGTGATGTCTATGTCGCATTTGTAAAGAATTTTGAACGCACGCTCAATTTCTCCTTCTATAGTGGGTAGATTTTGCTGTGTTTGTTTTGCAAATCCACAAAATTTTGCGCCGTTGTATGCAACTTTTAAGCTTATGTTTTGTTTGTTGTGTTCCATCATCATTTCAAAATTTATCTTTAACAATTTTACACTATAACAATGCTTAGTCAAAATTTGTTATTTGTTAAATTAATTGCTTTGGTTGTTGTTTTGGTTTTAGGGAACAAATATATAAAATTTGCTTGATTTGTTCCCTAAATTTTGAAAATGCTATAATTAATATTTATGGAAACAAATATTACTGACATAAAAGAGTTAACAAATAAAAAAGCATCTTTAAATGCTCGTTTAGCGCTTTTACCTTATGATGGCACTCCTGAGGTTAAAGAGATAAATGGTAGTGCTTATCTTTACATTAGAAAGCGTGTTGGGGGTAAAGTTACATCCAAATATGTGGATGTATATTCAGATGAGCTATATCAGATTCTTTTAAAAACCAACTTGGAGCGACGTGAAATAAAAAAAGAAATTCGCTTAATTGACAAACTGCTTTTAAAGATGGGGTATGAAGATTTTGAGCTTTCAGTTAAAGTTAAAATGAACGTTGATTTAGCTCGAAGTAACATTAAAAATAGTATTTATAGCCAGGCTGTATTAGAAGGAATCGGCACAACATTTCCACAGACAGAAGACATCATAGAAAATGGAGTAGTAAGCAATTTGAATTCTATGGACGTACAAAAAATCTTAAACTTAAAGCGTGCTTGGGAATTTGTTCTGGATGAAGATACTTTAAAATATGAATCGGACTTTTCTCTATATTGCGAAATTGCAAAAATTGTAAATGAAGGTTTTTTGTATAACGGTGGTTTACCTCGTGCTTTTTCAGTGCAAATTGGAGGAACATCATATATTCCTCCAATTCCAGATAAGGAAAGAATAAAGAAGGATTTTGCAAAGATATTTTCTGCACATAAGAGTATTAAAAATAGAGCAGTGGATCTTTGCCTTTATTGTATGAAGGCGCAAATTTTTCAAGATGGTAATAAAAGGTCTGCCGTAATTTTTGCTAATCATTATCTTGTCTCAAACGGTGGAGGTTTATTAATTATTGATGAAAAACATGTGTCACTATTTAAAAAATATCTTATTGATTTTTATGAAGAAAAATCAAAAGATGCAAATAAGTTTTTGTTGGAAGATTGCACGATTCTTTTAAAATAATGTTTTCATGAATGTCGATTTAGAAAAAAGGAAAAATTGAAATTATTTAAATAATTTTAGGTCATTTACATTAAAATAATAACTTGAATTTATTTTGACTTTTAGGATATAAAATGCCTCAATCAAATATTGGCGAAAAAATTACTGCCTTGCGCAAAGCTCATGATTTAACTCAAGAGCAGCTTGCGCAAAAGTGCGGATGCCCCGTTAGCGAAATTATAGAATTAGAAAAAAGCGATCGTGTTGCAACGCTTGCCCCGTTAATTATGATTACTCGCGCAATTGGCGTGCGTCTTGGCACTCTTTTAGACGATGATGACGATCTTGGTCCATGCTTTACCATGGCATCAGAAATTTGTACAGCAGAAAACAAAAGGACTCTTGGAACCATTAGCGATGCAGGTAAACTAAACTTTTTTTCGCTTGCTGCCAGCAAGAGCGCGCGACATATTGATCCTTTTATTATTACTATGGATCCAACAGAAAATAACGAACACGAACTCCGCAGCCACGAAGGCGAAGAATTTCTATACGCGCTCGAAGGCCCAGTAGAAGTTCAATACGGCAAAGAAATTTATGTTTTACAACCAGGTGATAGCATTTATTATGATTCGATTGTTCCTCACGAAGTTCGCTGTCACGAAGGTCAAAAAGCCAAATTTTTAGCCTGCCTTTATACTTTGTAGTAGTGAGAGTTTGTATCAAATTTTGCAAGATTTAATGCCAATCCAAATATGATTAATAACGAAAATCTAAATATTGATTCAAGTAAATTTGAAGATGTGGATGAAGGGTTTTTATCGGATTCTACTTTTGCTGCTGCTCCTGGTGATGAGCATCTCAAATTTCAGGCGGATAGCGCAGATAGCGGCATCAAAAACAATAAAGAACGTCTTGAAAAACTAGCTAAAGTTAAGCTTCACACTGAAAAAACAATTGGAGCTTATTTAGAAGATATGGTGGCTATTGACCCTGACCACGAGTTTATTCATTACGCAGACCGCAACCTTTCTTGGTCTTATGGTGAGTTTAGCA
>JAKSUU010000131.1 GCA_024408695.1 Coriobacteriales bacterium
CTCAAGATTCGAAAGAATTTTTAGATGAATTCAGAGACGATCTTTTCAATTCAGAAGTTTATGTTTTTACACCAAAAGGTGAGGTAAAAGCACTGCGTGCAAATGCGACTGCTTTAGATTTTGCCTATTCTATTCATAGTGAGGTTGGCAATCATTGCGTTGGCGCAAAGGTAAATGGTTCGATTGTTCCTTTGACCTATCAGTTAAAAACAGGGGATAGAGTCGAAATTTTAACGCTGTCCTCGGCTTCGCCTTCAAAAGATTGGCTTAACTTTGTTCATACTCCCACTGCTCGCAATAAAATTAGAAATTACTTTTCTAAATCAAATCGCAACGAGGATATAGAAGCTGGTAAAAACCTATTAACTCAACAGCTCAAAGAGTTAAAGATTGACTTTGATTTTAAAAAGAATCAAAATGTTTTAGATGCAGTTACAACACAACTTTCTTTTGTTAATAGCGATGATTTATTTGCGAATATTGGCTCTAAAAAAATTTCTGCATATCATACGGCTAAAAGAATCGAAAGAACAATTGTAGCCGCAAACAAGGATGAAAAGATCTCTAATCAAGAGTTTTTATATAATTCACATTTAAGTTTAAGTAGCGGAAAAACTGTTTCTAGTGCTAATAGACCAAATAAAACTTATAGTCAAAATGGAATTGCAGTGAAGGGTTTAGATGATGCTTTAGTTTATCTAGCTCAATGTTGCAATCCAATTTTTGGTGATGAAATTGTAGGATTTATTACCCGTGGTAAAGGCGTTTCTGTTCATCGTGCAAATTGTCCAAATGTATCTGATTTAAAGCAAAAAAATCCAGGTAGACAAATTGATGTAAGTTGGGCACAACATTCCATAGATTCTTTTAAGGCTAAAATTTACATTGAAGCCGTTGACAGAATGAATTTGCTTTATGATATTAGCCAATTTTTATCTCGACAGGGCTTAAATATTGTGAGTTGCGAGCTATATACAAATAAGGATAACACTTGCGATATTACTGTTGTTATTGAGGTAAGTGATATTGAGCGTTTAGAGCAAATTTTGCGAGAACTTTTAACTGTAGATGGAGTTTTTTCTGCTAGGAGGTTAACATCAAACTAAATATTGAAAGCCTTGCTGTTGGCATGTTGCATACAAATTGTTACCTTGTTTCTAGCGATAACAATTGCTTTGTGGTCGATCCTGGCGATGATGCAGACCTTATTTCTAGAAAAATTGCTAATAAAAATCTAGATTTTATTTTTGTTACGCATTGCCATATGGACCATATCGGCGCACTATATGCCTTGAAAAAAAAATACGATTGTGATGTTTTTGCAAGCGAGATTGATTCGCCTTTTATTGAGAGTGCTCTAAACGCTGATGGAAAATGCACGCAACATATTGATAATGCGATTCTTTTGTCTTTAAAACAAGAATTTCAAAATGTTAAGGTAGATAAAAAGCTTAAAGACAAAGATGTAATAGATTTTTGTGGTGAAAAATTCGAAGTGATTTTAACTCCTGGTCATACCCCAGGATCCATATGTTTATATTCTTCTGGGCAAGACATTTTATTTGCAGGAGATACTCTTTTTGACGGTGGATTATATGGTAGATGCGATCTTATGAGGGGTTGCGAACAAGATATGATTTGGACACTTAAAAATGCATTCGTAAATATTCCAGACAGCTGTAAAATTTTTTGCGGACATAATACATCTTCTATTTTTGCTAAAGAAAGAATTCTAAATCAATTTTTGAATTAAGAATTTTTTTAAGCTATAATAATATTTTGCGAATGCGTTACTCCTCGGTAGCTCAACGGCAGAGCCCTCGGCTGTTAACCGAGTTGTTGTAAGTTCGAATCTTACCCGGGGAGCCAATTTACTTTTTATAGGGCTATAACTTAGCCCTTTTTTTATAGAAAGGTGTTCTTTGTTATGAAGGCCCCAGATTATTTTCCAAAAGATCAAGAAACGTTAGTTTTATCTAGTAAAAAAAATAACTTTGTTAAACGTGTAACCCCTTCGTTTTTTGCTATACTTTTGATATTAACAAGCGTATTATTTCTTTTTGGTTGCGGTAACACAGATGGCAGCGTAGTTGTTCGATATGATTACGATGTAGGTTTTCTTGTTTGGAGAAACGATAATTTAAAGTGCCAAATGTATTTAACTGGCACCGACCAACGCTGGGATTATCAATGCGATGAAGAATATCTAGAGTTTTTAGGTGAAGATTTCGAAGAGAAAGCTTATGAAAATTCCGATGTTAAAGGCTCAGTATTTCTTAATTTTAAGGCATTAAAAGAAGGCGAAACAAAAATCAACGTTCAACAAAGAAACACTTTGCAAGCAGATGCAGTTGCTAGTCTTAACGAAGATTTTACATTTACAGTAAAAATAAATTCCGATAAACACATTGAAGACGTTACTTTTGTTGATAATACAAGATAATACAAACAACCTAATTATTCATGAGTAGTTACGAATATTTTTTATCTGATCTTAAACAAAATTGTCCTGGTATTTGTGTTCTTGAAAAAGAACCTATGTCTAAACACACAAGTTTTAAACTTGGTGGGCCATGTGATTATTTAATTGAACCATCTACTATTGAACAAATTAAGCTTATTATTTTTTTGTGTCACGAGTACAAGCTTGATTATTTAGTTATTGGCAATGGCTCAGATTTACTGGTAAGCGATAAAGGTTTAAAAAAAATTGTTATTAAGCTTGGAAATAACTTTTCTGATGTTTCCCTAGTTGACAATTTACTTACGGCTCAATCTGGCGCTCTTAATATTAGGATTTCGAATTTTTGCATTGAAAATTGTTTAAGCGGATTTGAATTTGCAAGTGGAATACCAGGTAGTATTGGCGGTGCCGCTTATATGAATGCTGGTGCGTACGACCATTCTATTAGTGATATATGCAAACAAATAATTTGTCTAAATGACGACGGCGAAGTTATCTCGCTTTCTTGCAAAGATGCTAACTTCGGCTACCGACACTCTATAATGCAAGATAAAGGTCTTGTTATCTTAGAAGTTCAATTATTGTTAAACCCAGATTCTAAACAAAATATTCAAGATAAAGTTGATGATTATACACAAAGTAGACATAAATCTCAACCTTTAAATTACCCAAGTGCGGGCTCGACTTTTAAGCGTCCAGATGGTTATTATGCTGGTCCTTTAATTCAAGAAGCGGGTATGCAAGGTGTTTGCGTGGGTGGTGCTCAGGTCAGTGAAAAACACGCCGGCTTTATTATTAATACAGGTAATGCTAGTGCACAAGATGTTTATGATTTGATAAAACTTGTTCAAGACAAGGTTTATAAAAATAGTGGCGTTTTGCTTCAACCAGAAGTTAAACTTTTAGGCTTTTAATCATTCACTTGCATCTTTATGCATTCTTAAATATTTGTGGGCCTAATTTAGGTTTTTAATCTTGTTTGTTAAGAAAACTTTATTTGTGGAAATAAGAAATTGTTTCGTATTTTGGTTCATAACTTAAGTTCATACCCAATTTTTTAAATGTAAGTTCATCTACGGCTGCAGGAATTACACTTAAGTGAGCATCACAGCCACGTAAGTTTTTAAGTTGTTCCATCGCTTTTTGAGCGAGTTTATCGGTTGATGATGAAATTGACAAAGCAATAAGTGTTTCATCGCTATGTAAACGTGGATTTTTTGATCCTAAAACATTTGTTTTTAAATCGCAAATAGGATGTATTGCCTCATCTGTTATAACGTGAATATCATCATCAATTTTTGCAAGAGTTTTTAATGCGTTCATAAGACAAGATGAGGCACAACCAAGTAAATCTGAGGTTTTACCAGTAACAACACTGCCGTCACTCAAAGTGATGGCGGCGCAAGGTACCCCAGTTGTTTCTTCTTTTTCGATGCATG
>JAKSUU010000132.1 GCA_024408695.1 Coriobacteriales bacterium
TTATAAATATGATGCGTGAGAATTCATCTTTTGACTGGGAATTCACGAATACCGATAAGGCAATGGATGGTCTTAATAATGGTGATTATTATTCGGTATTAGTTATTCCAAGCGATTTTAGTAAACAGATGATGTCAATTCTAACAGGTGATATTCAAAATGCAACCCTTACATACTATTCCAATGAAAAGCGTAACGCAATAGTTCCAAAAATAACTTCTAAAGGTGCAGATACAATTCAACATAAAGTAAATACCACTTTTTCTCAAGAACTTTTAGGTGCTTTATTTGATACTGCCAAAAATCTTGCGGGTTATGCAAAATCTGATGATGTAAATACATTTATTCAAGAAACAAGTGAAAGTCTTGGTCAGATTTCTACAATTTTAGAATCAGTTTCAATTCAAATGGATGCAGCACAACAATTAATTACTTCACTTAAGAAAATGACCGATTCTCTTGCAGAAGGAACTTCATTGTCGAGCTCTCCAACTATTGCTAAAATAAAACAAGACCTTAATCAAGTTTCTACCGATTGCCAAACAAGTGCAAATACGCTCAATCAAGCCATTTTAGAGTTTGAAAAAGCTGGCTACAGCCAAAAATCGATAGATGCTTTACGCAGTTTGTCTACACTTATAACTTCCATAGCTACAAGTGCAAATTCGTTAAATTCAACAATTACATCTGGTGTTAATTTATCAGATAGTGTCAAAAATACTTTTAGCGCAACTTCAATACTTTTAAATGATGTTGATACTAAACTTGGCAATACATCACAAGATATTCTTGCTATTTCTCAAGACATGGCTAATGTCAAATCTAAACTTGATGCCATGGGGGAAGATGTTACTATAGATAAAGTTCAAGAGATCATAGGTTCTGACCCTGTAAATTTTGCAACTCTTATAACCTCACCAGTTGTCATGAATAGAATACCTGTTTTTCCTGTTAAAAATAATGGTTCATCAATGGCTGCATTTTACACAGCACTTTCAATATGGGTGGGTGCAACAATTCTTGTAGCAATGATGAAAACCGAGCTCAGTGATGAGCGCATTCGCAAAATGAATGCAATTAAAAAAGTTAAAAATTGGCAAATATATTTTGGCCGTTATGCTGTATTTGGGTCTTTATCTTTATTACAAACGCTTCTTATTTGCCTAGGAAATATTTTCTTTTTGCAGTGTCAATTTGTTCATCCAGTATTGTTTGTGCTGTCGGCCTGTTGTATATCTATAATTTTTAGTTCTCTTATATATACACTAGTTGTTTCTTTTGGCAACATAGGTAAGGCACTAGCTGTTATTTTGCTTGTTTTGCAAATTGCAGCAAGTGGCGGTTCTTTTCCTGAGCCGATGATATGCGGATTTTTCCAATACCTTTATCCGTTCTTGCCTCTTACCTGGGCAATAGATGCATTCCACTGTTGTATTGCAGGTTATATGCCACCTCATCTTTTAATCGATATTGTTGCAGCTTTTGTAATGATTATGCCTGTTGTTCTGTTACTTGGGCTTATTTTGCGCGTTCCTATAATTAAATTAAATAAATGGTTTGTAAAACAAATGCACAAAACTGGTATTATGGGTTAAACCAGTTTATACTTTGTTCAAAAAAACAACTTGTAGCATATTTTTTGATTTTTTTTATCATTATTTTTGTATTATGTTAGAGTTATTACTTTAATTAATATATAAATAAGGAGAAATAATGCCAGACATTAGTTATGAAATTGTCGAAAGCCTAGGAAAAAAAAAAAAAAAAAGTAGTGGCTGGACCAAAGAACTAAATTTGATTTCTTGGAATGGCGCAGACCCAAAATATGATCTTCGCGACTGGGCTCCAAATCACGACAGAATGGGCAAGGGTGTTACTTTAACTAACGATGAAATTCAAAAGCTCTCTGCTCTTCTCAATGAAAAACTAAAATAATTTTTCTTAAAATCTAAATTATATTTTAACAGCTAAGGCTGGCGTATCTTTTTGTATATACGCCAGCCTTTTTTACAATTTTTTGAATTTAAAAAACTTTGTGACCACTCGCTAGTTCAAATTGACACTTTAAGATTCCAAGATCAACCTTGGATAAAATTCCACCTTTATCAGCGATGCAAGCGATTTCTTTTTCCTTATCAAACACAACTAAAAATTGTTGTTGGTTAATAGACGTTGGGCTAAGCATGCATGCTTCATAGCCATTTTTAAACCACACAGGGCAACTGTTTAATTCCGATTCTAAAACTTTTATAGTATTTTCATTGATAGGTTTTTTCTGCTTTAAAACTGCTACAACCTTTTTAAGATTCTTTTTATTTGCTTTAAGGTCAGAATCTAAATTATTGTTTGTGGAAATGTTGTTAAGTATTGTTTTTGAACCTTTTTTATATATGGATTTTTCTTTTTTATGAGCAAGGCAAGTTGATGAAGGCATAAAAGACATAATATCAATTTGATCTTGAGAAAAGCTGTGAAAAGCTAAAGTTTCTGTAATGGTTTTATTTTTATGTTGTTTGCCTTGGTTTTGTCCGTAGCCTATTGCAATTAGATGTTTGAGTTTTTCACCTTTTTTGACTTTAACTTTAGCCTTACCTGTAATAAGACCTATCCAGCATGTATTTAAGCCAAGCTCTTGAGCTTTTAACACTAAAATCTCTCCCCAGTAACCCATGACTTCACTACGGTTGGGGGCTTTTTTTCCTATCATGCATATGTAATTATTGCAGCCTTTCATAGTGCCATATCCAGGTTTATGATTATTTAAGCATTTTGGTTCATCATAAATTATTTGCAGGTTAAGTCCAGATATTTTATTGATATCTTCAATGGTTTTATTAAGAATTTCACGTTTTTGTTGTTCTATTGGACGATTGAAGTATTGACGAACGCTATGACGCTGTCTCATGATTTTTAATGCATCTTTTGAGCTAATCAAATCTGAACTTGATTTATGCATTGTGTCTCCTAGTAATTATTTATTTGAATATAAAATAAAATTATAATAGAAATAGATTTATAAAAGGAGGAAATATGTCAAGAAAAGATTTTGGTGCTAAACCTTATTTGTTTCCTATGCCTGTTTTAATTATTGGGACATATGATGAAAATGGTATTGCTAATGCTATGAATGCTGCCTGGGGTATGATAACAGGAATGAATGAAATTACAATTAGCTTATCTCCACATAAAACTACAAAAAACCTTGAAATTAATGATGAATATACGGTTAGCATTGGTACAGCTTCACAAGTTGTAGAATGCGATTATGTTGGCATAGAAAGTGCAAACAACGTGCCTAATAAGGTAGAAAAATGTGGTTGGCATGCCATTAAAAGTGAACATGTAAACGCACCTTTGTTTGAAGAGCTACCTATGGCACTAGAATGCAAGCTTAAAAAAGTTGACGGTTTACTTTATATTGGCGAAATTGTAAATGTTTGTGCCGATGAAAGTGTTTTAACTGGTGGTGAAATTGATGTTGCTAAACTTGATCCTATTGCATTTGAAACAGTTGGAAAAACGTATACAAGACTTGGAGAGGTTGTTGGTCAAGCTTTTAGCGATGGAAAAAAATTGAAGTAATTATTGTACTGGTGAGCAATTTCTAAGATGTATGATTTAGCCTTTATGTCATTTAACAAATGAGTAAAATCTTAAATACAAATTGTCAATACTGTGGATATCTTTGTGCATTTAAGGCAAGAGTTGAAGATGGCCGTGTTGTTGATATGTGGCCAGACGCTACGCGTTATCCTCATAACGAAAATGTTGTTAAAAAATGCGTTCGCTGGCGTATGAATATTGAACAATTAGATTCACAAAATCGTATAAATTATCCCATGCGACGTGTTGGGGAGCGTGGAGAATC
>JAKSUU010000133.1 GCA_024408695.1 Coriobacteriales bacterium
ACGTCGGTCTCCAAAACCGGATGTCGAGGGTTCGAGTCCTTCAGGGCGCGATTTATCTGATAAGAGGCAAAACTATGGAATTACAAACAATTAAAGAAAGACATGACGATACCAGTTTTACAAATAAACAATTAGAAGCAGAAAGAGGTGAAAAAAATGGGTTTAAACTTATTGACGACCATCAAATTTTAGTATTTGACCTTGAAGAACCCAAAATATTAAAATTTAGTAACGTTGATGGCGAACTTGTTGACAGTCCTCTTTCATCAGTATTTTTGGGAGATCGAGATCTTTCTAGCTCTACAAGCAACGAGTATTTTGATAAATACAAAGATTTAAATGGGAAAAAAGTATACATGACCATAGATTTAGACAAATTAGGATTACCTGGCGGAATAACTGGATATGGCTGCGAAGGTTTTCCAGGAGTTGGTTGCATAATTGAGGTTGGCGAATAGACTTTAAGATATTTGTTTTAAACTCTACGACGATGAATCCACATACAAATAACTGCCCCAGCTATTATCCCAAGAAAAGCAAGTGTCAATGCAATATACTCCGCTGTTTGGCTTGATGCGCCAGCGACTTCATCCTCATTGTCTGCAGGATTAGGCTCTGGATCAGGAACAGGATCAGGAACAGGATCAGGGCCATCCTTAACAACAATCCTGCCCATACCTAAAGCTTTATCATATGGCTCGGCAATAACGGAACCAAGTTTAGTTACGATATAAGATTTAACAACATCGAGATCCGCTGGCATGGTCGTGCTAACAATTGTTGCACCTTTGAACATAGAATATCCATCTCCACCTTGAACAATCCAAAAGTCGCTGCCGACTACAGTATAATTTGCAGAAGGGTCTATTGGATTTCCAGCAACCTTTACATTTTGAACGCGCCTTGCTCCATCTACCCTAACAAAAGAATTTGAAGAATCTAAAACAACAGTGCTTTCGATATCGCTTCTGATTTCATAAGTCAAACCAGAAGGATGCAAAAAACCACCGTTTTCTTGAGGATAAAGCCGTGCGCTCATCTCAAGAGCATCTAAAATTGTTTGTCCGCTCACTCGCACACAAGCAATTGTATTAAAAAAAGGCATTACATCTATAAAGGATTTCATAGACACAGGACCTGCATCCACATTGTTGCGCAAACCACCACCATTTTCAAAACCAATATCCGCGTGAAAATAATCTCTAAAACTATCCGCAACTAAATCGCCTAAATTTGTTTCATGAACACGAGCTAAACGCATGCCTTCAGTTTCTCCTGTGCCTAAATCGGTAGCAACAAGTTTGTTTGTAGTTGTTGCAAAAGGATCGCTTATACCTGCATCTATCTCGGATTTTTTAGATGTAATATATGATTGTACAGTTGAATCTGGAGTGATTGTAACTGAACCCGGAGTGACTAAAGTTGCGCTCACTGTGGATGGAGCGGCAGTATTATTAAGAATAAGTTTGCTTATTCCTTCCGCTTGATAACCTGCTTGAACAATTGCAATATCTTTATTGTCTTTGTCTTTAACAATTTTGTTGTATTTTTCGTGAGAATGGCCATCTAAAACCGCGTCAACTCCATTAATATGACTCATAAGAGTATCGGAACGCCACTTATCTGTCATACCTTCTTGTCCAAGGTGAGCAAGCAAAATAACAAAATCAGGAGATTCGTTTGTTCTACAATCGTTAATGGCATTTTGTACACAGTTATAGAGTGCCTGTCCATTTTCATCTTCGCTAAAATTGTAAACCATGTTGCCACTGTCATCGTGAAAATGCGAAGGCGCCGTTTTGGTAAGAGCTTCGGGAGTGGTCACACCAACGAACGCCACTTTAGTGCCATTAAGATTTTTAATAATGTAAGGTAAATATTGACGAGTAAGCATTCCACCAGTATCTTTGCGATAAATATTGCAAGAAGTAGTCTGAAAATTGACCGTTGTATCTGGCACGGTTCCACTAAGCAAGTCATACATATAATCAGCACCATAATCAAATTCATGATTGCCAACGGTCGCCACGCTGTACCCAACCATACTCATTACATTTACAGGAAAAGTCCCTTTTGTAAGAGCTCCGTATGATGAACCTTGCACTAAATCTCCCGCATCAACAAGGCAAACATTATTGTCGCCATAAGTTGTTTTCATGTCTTGATAATAGCCTGCAACCTCGGCATATCCAAAAGTTTTTTGCGTTGAACCCTCGCTTGTTGCATCAAGGCTTGTGTGAATGTCGTTTGTTGCGAGGATGCAGATGTCTCCAGTTGTGGCTTGAGATTTATTGGGATTGGATAAAGAGATAAAGCTAATGCTGATGGCAAGACTTAAAGATGCAACTAGTGCAAAAATAAATAGTCTACGGATATTTACAGTTTTATTCATTTTATGCTCCCCCACGAGTATCTGTTTATGCCCTTTGTACAATTGCAAGACAGGCGAAATTTGGTTTGTCTGCCTGCGGGATGTTTAGCTCGCGACCAAGTTCGCGAATTTCTTGCTTACCGATGTTGAACATTCTAAATGGACTTACAATGTTGAATTCGGCGACCGCTTTGAATCCTGGGCGATCTTCAGGATCATCATCAGCATTTGTACCATCCATGATTGTCGAATATCCATCTGCACTTGCATGTTTAGTTATGCGCTCAAACATCTCACGCTTGCAATTATAGCAAAGTTGGGGATTATCGATTTCAAAACCGGGAAGCTTGCCGGCCTCATATTGAATAAACTGAAAATCGACATTAAGCTGCTTGCAAAGCGCAACCGCATCATCAATATCCTGCTGGCGTTGAAATTCAGTTTGTATGATGTATGCTTTTACATCACAACCGTATTCGCTAGCAAGCCCAAGCAAAACTGATGAATCACAACCACCAGATAAAGCTATAGCAATATTTTTTGTTTTAATTAGATAAGATTTAAGTTTTTCTAGTGAATTAATCATTAAACAACTTTTTAATCTGAAAATTGTTTAACGCACGCATAAGCAAACAATCTGCAGAATTCCTCAAATTATTTTATATTTAGAATTCGAAGCCGTTTGCGTTGCGTGCGTTAAACAAACTTCGAAGCCGTTTACAAGCGAGCCCTATTCAACATTAAAAAACAATTTAATTATTCCCCATCAAATAATGCAGTCGAAAAATAGCGCTCACCAGTATCTGGCAAAATTGTAACAACGTTTTTACCGGCCCCGAGTTTTTTAGCCAAGCGTTTAGCTGCAGCAACATTTGTACCGCTACTAACACCAACAAGCATGCCTGCAAGATCACGAGCAGCTTGCAAGGCCTCTTCATCACTTACAGTGCATATATCATCATAAATATTTTGATCTAAAATAGCAGGAATAAGACCATCACCAATGCCCATTTGCAAATGCGTAGTGATGCCACCGCCACTTAAAATTGCAGCATTTTCAGGCTCAACTGCCCAAATTTCAATTTCCGGATAGATTTTACGAAGCGTTTGGCCCACGCCAGTAATTGTACCACCAGTGCCAATTCCGCTACAAAAACCATCAATTGGAGCATGCATATCTTCCATAATTTCAAGTGCAGTATGGTAACGGTGTGTGTTAAGATTATCCTCATTTTCAAATTGTTGAGGAATGTAAACATTTGGATTATTAGCAGCCATTTCATTAGCAATATTAATGCACTCATCAATGGCTTTGCCAATGTCGCCATCATCGTGGACAAGTTTGACCTCTGCGCCATAGTGATGAACAAGTTTGCGACGTTCTTCGCTTACGCTATCTGGCATAATAATAACAGTTTTATATCCATATACCGCACCACAAAGTGCAAGACCGATGCCCTGGTTGCCACTTGTAGGCTCAACA
>JAKSUU010000134.1 GCA_024408695.1 Coriobacteriales bacterium
GCTTCTTCCTTAGCATAAGGAACATCTGTGACGTTAAATTCCTCAGTTAAAGTTTGAAGCGTGCAGTTATTATTACGAACACAAGAAGTGCACTCTGTTTTATGCTGAGACAATATAAGTTCTAAATTGCACTTGCGAGCATTAATAACTTTTGGCGTATTTGTATGAATGACCATTCCTTCTTCAACTGGCGTGGCGCATGAAGCAAAAAGTTGGTCTTGACCTTCAATTTCTACAAGACAAATGCGACAAGCAGCAATGTCATTTAAATCTTTATACCAACACAAGGTAGGAATTTTAATACCATTCTTTTTGCAAGCAGCCAAAATTGTCATGCCTTCAGAGGCCTTGATTTTCCTGCCATCAATTGTTAAATTAATCATCAAAATCACCACCCTTTCTGAAAGCAGCAAAGCCATTTGAACTGCACCTTAAGCATCTTGAACATTCCTGTAAAACTTCTTCTAAACTATAAGAATTTTCGACCAATTCAAAATTGCGATTGGTTTGTTGAGGACTCTTTTTACTCATTTCGCTACGAGCGCAATAAGTGCGACTTTTTGCAGGAGCGTTAGGCAACTTAAACCCAAGCTTCATACTATGTTCAAAACCAAAAGCCTTGTCAATATTTAAAGCAACGTTTTTTCCAGCTTTAATTGCATTAATAACAGTAGAAGGGCCACTTTGGCAGTCACCACCCGTATAAAGATAATCGAATACCTGCCCATTAGGTTCGCATAAAATACGCCCACGATTATTTTCAATTTTGTCCTTAGCAAAAATTTCACTTTCAATTTTTTGACCAATTGCAACAATAATAATGTCGGCATCAAGATTTATAGGATCGCAGTTTGCAGGACGTGGAGCAAAACGACCTCGAGACTTTTGTCCTATAATTTGTGGTTGAACTTGCAAACCTGCAACTTTACCAGCTTTCTTTAAAACTCTAACAGGAGCCATAAGTTCACGTAAAGTGCAGCCATCTGCAATTGTATCGTCAATTTCTTCAACAAGTGCAGTCATGTCAACTTTTCTGCGCCTATAAACAACATCTACACTTTTTGCACCACAGCGCATGGCACTACGAGCACAATCCATGGCAACGTTTCCACCACCAACAACAATAACGCGTTTGTCAGTGTAGTCATACGGCTTTCCTCCACCGCAGGCACGAAGCATTTCAACCGCACTTACAACACCTTGCGCATCCTCGCCTGGAATACCAAGCTTGTTATCTGAATGCGCACCAATTGCCATAAAAATGCAGTCAAATTTAGCCTTGATATCTTTTAATTTGACATCTTCGCCAATCTTAGTATTTAACTTTACTTTTACGCCAAGGTCGGTGATAACTTTTATTTCTTTATCGAGTGTTTCTTTAGGAAGTCTATATTCTGGAATTCCATATCTAAGCATGCCACCAAGAGCTTCACGCGCTTCAAAAATAGTTACGGCAAATCCAAATTTTCTTAAATAAAAAGCGGCTGTTAAGCCTGCAGGACCTCCACCAATAATGGCAACCTTTGGGGTCTTACCCTTTTTAACTGGGCAGCCATCTTGAACTTCTAATAATTTGTCAAGCTTTTCCGCAAAATTCTTGCTTGAATTTTCGATTGCAAATCTTTTAATTCCGCGAATATTTATTGCATCATCAACAATGCCACGACGGCAATTTGCCTCACAAGGATGTTCGCAGATTAAACCGCAAACAGCAGGTAGTGGATTATCTTTATAAATAACACTTAAGGCTTCATCGTATTTTTGCTCACCGACCAAGGCAACATAAGAAGGAATGTCAACATGCGCTGGGCAACCCTTTGCACATGGAACAGCAACTGGCTTAGATTCGCCACATTCCCCGTAATAAAGATGATAATTAAAATCATCCTTGTAAGCATCTAGCGCTTCTAAAACCTTTGCTGCACATTCAAAACCAAGCGCACAATCTGCACTATAATAAATATTTTGAGCTGTAGATTTTAGCAAATCCAAAGTGGAAAGATCTGCGTATCCATCTAAAATTTCATCTAGTAAATTGGAAACTTGTTTTAAACCAATGCGACACGGCACGCATTTTCCACAAGACTGAGAAGCACAAGTTTTTACATAACTTGCTAAAAATTCAATTGGGCAAGTTTGATAATTTGTCGATTTAAGTCGCTTTGCAAAATCATTTTGAAACGAAGATGTAAATTTTTGAACTGAGTCATCCTTGATAAAATCTGTCATAAAACCTCCTAAAAATTCATGCAAAATTAGAACACAAAAATCTATAGAATTGATTAGTATAATTTTAGCACAATAAAGCCATAAAAACTTGTGGACAAAACAACATTATTGATGCCCATAATTTGGCCGAAGAGTAAAAGACTGAAACCTTTCGTGCATGTAATCGTCGCCAAAATACTGATTAAAAAATAGTTCAACTGGTGTTGTTGGTGGCGTACCCGAAAGACGTGTATACATGCAGTCAAATGCCATCAAGGTCATTGCGCCATCAACAATTATTAAAACAGCACAAATTGTTGTAATGGTATAACGCCACTTCCAGGGTATTTTATTTATTACAGCAATAAATACAGGTAAAATTAATTTAATCCATATTAAACCCAGTAATCCAAACATTGAAGCAAAAGCAAGGCAGGTGCGTCCATTAATGTTTAAAAATGCATCTGGATAATACCAAGCGCCAATGCCAAATGCAGCTTCTAAAAACCAGTGACAAAAATACTCAAATACGCCACCAATAATTGTGCATGCAATAAAAATTAAAATTGGATTAGCGTCACGAAAACGATTTAAGGTAAGCGTCATAAGAAGTGCACCAAAACCATAAATTGGTGAAAACTGGCCAAACAAAAGGCCAGATCTATTTTGCCATTCTCCAGGCACAATAAACAAATAGTGAAAAGGCGTCTCAACAATAATGCCAATTAAACAACCAATAATAAAAATCCAAAATATATTGAAAAAATCTAAAGAAATGTATCCGCGACCAGATAAATCTACACCCAATTTATTATTTTTAGACCTTGTTTTTAAATCTAAATCTTGCAAGCTTCTTTTAAGTTTGCGCTCTACAAATGCAGCGGGATCTATATAAATTAACAAAGCAATTTGCAATGCTGCACTAAAAACATATGTAATGAGTGTATAAGAAACACCATTTAACATAATGTCACAAACAATATTTGCAGCAGTGCACCAAATACTAATACGTAAAAAATTGCTCGTCTTTCGAGCTTGATTTTTAAACAAACAAATACAAACAATAATTGTTAGAGCAACAGAAGCGCCAGTTAAAAGCAAAGATGCAATAGAAACAATAACTGTTGTAATACTGTGCTGGCTAATTGAAAAATTGTCTTTAGCTATTGTTGAAGTAACGCCAGTTTCTACAAAACCAAAAAAATCTAAAACGCTAAGAACTGTTGCACTTAAAACTCCAAGAGCTGTAACAATTAGAACAATTAAAGCAAATACACGCATCCATTTGGGAATGTTTTTATTGCCATTTTTGTCTAGGATTTCTGATACGGTTTTTAAGATTTGTTTAATTTCTCGGTGCAAAAGTGGCGTTTCGTCTTCTTTTTTTTCAACTGTTGCAACAATGTTTTTTACAGCATCTTCATTAAACTCGCCATCTGCGAGTTCTTTTTCGATTGAACTAAGAATAGGCTCAAGGCGTTTTTTTTTTTTTTTTTTTTTCTTTACCTGTTTGTTGTCTTTCATTTTTTTTCTCTGCTTCTCCTTTGGGTACTTCATTTTTTGTCTCTTTTTCTTTTTCCTTTTTTTCCATATTTGGCTTATCATCTTTGTTTTTATCTGGT
>JAKSUU010000135.1 GCA_024408695.1 Coriobacteriales bacterium
CATTTTGTCTTGATATATGAGAGGCTCCAGATTCCCCTACACCACCTGCACCACGTCTAGGTTTTTTGCTAATAATTTTGATACTCGAAGTATGAGTAAAGTTGCCACTTGTTTGTACACTTGAAGCCTGTTGTCTTGAAGAATTACTAAAAGAAACCTCATCTTTCATTTGCTCTATTTCGCTTTTTTTATTAACACGCAAAAATCTATTACTTTTATGTGGACTATCTTTCTTTCCTTTTTGCTGTTTCACTTGTTTTAAATAAGCACCCAACTCAATTTCATAATCCTGCAAAATCTCGTTTTCATTCAAATCTAAAAATTTAGCATAAGAGGAAAGTATATTGACAACAAAGCCCTTAGGTGGGTAGTGTTCAAAATCTCCAGTTTCAATAGCATCAATGACAGTTGAACGCAAATTGGTTAGTGCTGCAACATCGTTAATAGAATAACCCATGTATTCTCTTTTTAAACGAAAGCGCTCGCCAATTGATTGGTTTTCGATATTATTAGCCATATATTAATCTTCCCAGTCACTAGGATCATTTCCAAAATCTCTAATGGAATCTAACTCATCTAAATCTTTAATCAAAACCTCGCGCGGATGTGATCCGTCTGGAGGACCAACTATACCTAAATTCTCCAAAATATCCATTATACGACCAGCACGAGCATAACCTACTCGTAAACGGCGCTGCAACATAGATGTAGAGCCACTTTGAGCTTTTACTACTGCATCTGCAGCTTCCCAAACAAGTGGATCTTCATCAGCAGCTCCACCAACACTGCCAGCCCCGGAATGTGAAGCACCACCAGAAAGTTCAAGTTTTTGCTCCAGAACCTCTGGATGATAGTCTGCTTGACCTTGTTTTTTAAGATGAGAAACAACATCATTTATTTCTTTTTCACCAACAAAAGCGCATTGAATACGCTTTGGTTTTCCCCACTCAGGTTTGCTAAAAAGCATATCACCATTGCCAACGAGCTTTTCTGCGCCCGTTTGATCTAAAATAACACGAGAGTCAATTCCAGTTGCAACAAGCAGCGCAATTCTATTGGTAATATTTGCCTTAATCATACCGGTAACAACATTGCTAGAAGGACGCTGAGTGGCAACAATTAAATGAATGCCTGCTGCACGAGCTAACTGTGAAATTCTAACAATTGAATCTTCTACTTCTTTACCAGCAGCCATCATTAAATCAGACAACTCATCAATAATGATGACAATGTATGGGATCTTTGAAGGCGTTTCTCCATCTTTTTTAGAATCAAGTTTGCCCTTATCAACCATGTCATTATACATGCCAATATTGCGTGCGCCAACACCTTGAAAAACCTTAAGACGTCTTTCCATTTCTACAACGCCCCACTTTAAAGCACAGGCTGCCTCTTTTGGCTCTGTGACAACAGGCACATACAAATGTGGAATGCCATTATATTGCGAAAATTCTATACGTTTAGGATCAATTAAAATCATGCGGACCTCATCTGGATTAGCTCGCATTAAAATTGACATAATCATGGAATTAATGCAAACAGATTTACCAGAACCAGTTGTACCACCAATAAGCAAATGCGGCATACTGGCTAGATCGACACAAATACTGTTGCCATCAACATCCTCGCCCACAGCGATTTGCAAAGGACCAGCATTTTTAGGACTACTTTGTGCAGCAGGTTTAAGCAGGGCTCCACTTGAAAAACTCGAAAGTATATCGCCAAGTAAAACTGTTGATCTAGTTTTATTTGGAATTTCTACGCCAACATAAGATGTGTTTGGAATTTGTGCAATACGCACAGAAGATGCAGCTAAGGCTAGAGCAATATCATCTGCAAGCGATGTTAATTTCGACAACTTTGTTCCACTAGAAAGTTCAACCTTAAACATGGTAACAGTAGGACCAGAAAGCCATCCAACAACTGTAGCAGGCAAATTAAATTGTTCAAGTGTTGACTGAAGGTGTGCAGCCACCGCCTTATTTTCTTTTTCATTAGTCTTGCGAGCCGATTTAGAACCTCGTTTAAGCATGCTAAAGTTTGGATAATCAAAATCTGGTCTTTCTTCATCTAACTTTGCATATTCAAAATCTTGCTTGTTTTTGCCTTTTTTTGTAACTTTATTACCTTTTTTCTTTTTTTCTTCTTTAGGTAAAATAACTGTAGGCGCCAATGAAGGATCATCAAAATTTTCGTTACTTGAATCATCAAAAGAATCTTTATTATCATTATCCAAAACAATAGTTTCTTGGTTTTCAAAATCTTGTCTTGGGCTGTCATTTAGAATTATTGTTTCTTGATTGTCTAAAGAGGCACTCTCTTTAAACTCGCGTTCATCCTGCATAAATTCAGGAAATTCTTCTTCGTAATTTGAACCCGGGCCCAAAACAATTGTTTCATCCCCTTGAGGATTAGCATTGCGCACCATGGTATCTGAATAATTGGCATCATCTGCATATTGAATCTTAACTTGCTCATTTTTACCACTTGCTATGCGCTTTCGATTGCGCTGCTGTTTTTTCTCGTCGTGATAATTTTTGAAAAACGCAATGGTAGCCTTAATAGAAAAACCAACAAGAATAAGACCTATCAAAATAAGAACAATCAAGATTATAAGACCAATTATACGTCCAAAAGTACTTAGCAAAACCCACGCGAGGGCTCCACCAACATAGCCTCCGCCAGTAACCAAAACCGTATAATCGAATACAGAAGCAGGAATTTTTTCATTTACATCAGGATTATATAAAGACAAAATGCCCATAATTGCAATGCACATAACCATAAGCCCGATTACAAGGCGGACGAAATTCGTATTTTCTGTACGTACAAAATGGACGATTCCCCACACTACAAAAGCGAATGGCAAAAAATACGCGCCAAGGCCAAAGGCCATTTTTAGACCAAAAGAAATTGCAGATGTAACTGGTGCATTTGCGGGTAATAATACTGCAACAAAAAGAATAATTCCAACGGCAATTAAACAAATGCCTAAAATGTCATCTAAAAGCGTGGAGCTAGGTGGAGCAACTTGACGCGGTTTAGACCCGCCATTAACTTTATGACCTTGTCTTTTTGGAGTATTATTTTTTTTTCTTGTAGTCATACTTTAAATTTCCTTGTTCAATTTTGAATGCCATCCTAAATTTTTTGAACAATAGGAATAACCAATGGACGTCTATGAATTTTATCAAAGACAGCTTTAGATAAACCGCCGGTAATGTACTTTGAAATTTTATTATTGTCGCCACGATATTCCTTAATGCACTCTTTTGCAAGTTTTGCAATAAGCTCTGTAAGTTCATTCATAAATTCTGGATCGTTGCACCTAGGAATGCCATACATGGCAACTCGAACCTTACCTGCAATTTCAAAATTCTTTTTGTAATAAACGCAATAGGTCAAAACACCGTCTGTGCCCATGCGATGTCTGTCTTGCAAAACATTTGCACTAGTATCCCCAACACTAGTGCCATCTACATAAACAACACCACTTTCAACCTTAGAACCTTCTTTAATTTTTCCATCAAACATCTCGAGAGTATCGCCATTATCCAAAATAAAGATATTCTTATGACTCACGCCAACTTTTTCTGCTAAACGAGCGTGAGCTCTAAGATGCATGGCTTCTCCGTGAACAGGCATAAAATATTTTGGACGGACCAAAGATAACATAAATTTAAGTTCTTCTGATCCCGCATGACCAGATACATGAACTAAAGAACGGTCTTTATCATAAATGTCAACACCTATTTTTGATAAGTGATTTATTACGCGTGAAACACTTTTTTCATTACCA
>JAKSUU010000136.1 GCA_024408695.1 Coriobacteriales bacterium
TACAGTTTTACTTATATATTTAGACTCAAAGACACCGGAAAAACATTTAAAGGATCAAAAATGACCAAACAAGAGTATTTAGAACTATCAAAAGAGTTATTTAAAAAAAATAATCTTGAAGATATTTATAGTGAGGAATTAATCTTTAAACTCCAAAAATTATCTGATATTTTTCTCGAAACTAACTCTCACATGAACTTAACAGCAATCAAAGACGAAAAACTAGTGGTTTCTAGACACTTTATTGACTGTTTAATGTGTATTAAAGAAATACCAAGCGGAGCAAAAGTGCTTGACGTGGGCAGCGGTGGTGGCATGCCATCACTTCCGATTGCAATTGCTAGGCCTGATGTTACTGTGGTTGCTCTCGATGCGACTGCAAAAAAGATAAATTACATCATTAATACGGCAAATTTGCTTGGTTTAAGTAATCTGACTGGTATTTCAGGTAGAGCAGAAGAATTAGCAAGCACAAAAATACGCGAATCTTTTGATGTGGTTACCGCAAGAGCAGTAGCTGAATTAAGAATATTGGCAGAATGGTGTGCTCCATATATAAAGACAAACGGTCTATTTATAGCACTGAAAGGAAAAAATGCACTTGAAGAAGTTAGCAATGCTCAAAATGCCTTAAAAACCTTGTCTTTATGCACAATAAAGGAAGATAAAAGTAATCTTGTCGATTTTGATGGTACAATTTCAGATAGATACACTTTAGTGTATAAAAAATCAGCTGCAACCAAGAAACATTATCCAAGAAAAAACGCACAAATTATGAAAAACCCTCTCTAATGTTCCACGTGGAACATTTTAAAAAACATCAAAACCAGGGCAAATGTTCCACGTGGAACATTTGCTTTTTGTTTTGCGTAACACTCATATTTATTGACATAAAAATACCATAATGGTATAATATTTGCGAAGAAAATAATAAGGAGTGCTAATTTTGAAAACTTTAGTATTTGCAAACCAAAAAGGTGGAGTTGGTAAAACAACAAGCGCAGTTAATATAGCAGCAGCACTAGGATTGCTTGGAAAAAAGACAATTATCATAGATTTTGACCCACAGGGCAATGCTTCAAGTGGTGTAGGAGTTACAAAACCAAGCAAAACAATATATGAAGTTGTTATTGGTAATGCGAAGGCATCAGATGCAATTATTACAACAAAATATAAAAACTTAGATATTATTCCTGCTAATATGAATCTTGCAGCTGCAGACTATGAACTTGCTGACATAGAACACACAGAAAGCAAGCTGAAAGAAGCTTTAAACACTATAGCTGATAGATACGACTATGCAATACTAGATTGTCCTCCTTCTTTAGGTTTATTAACAGTTAATGCATTGACAGCCGGAGATGGTGTTATAGTGCCTATGCAATGTGAATATTTCTCACTTGAAGGTCTTTCACAGATCATTATGACAGTAAAACAGGTGAAAAAGTTATATAATCCAAACCTTACTTTAACTGGTATACTAATTACTATGTATAATGGTCGTCTAAATCTATCTGTATCAGTTTTAGACGAAATTAAAAAATATTATGCAGATAAGTTATTTAAAACTGCAATTCAAAGAAATGTACGTGTTTCTGAAGCTCCTAGCTACGGAATGCCTATTCAATATTATGATAAATATTCAAAAGGCGGTATTCAGTATGCCGAGGTTGCAAAAGAAATTGTTGAAAGGATATAATTATGGCAATTAAAAAAGGTGGTCTCGGTAGAGGTCTTGGAGCTATACTCGAAGATAATACAACAAAAGAGAACGAAAAAACAAATTTAATAAGATTATCAGAAATAGAACCAAATGTTGATCAGCCAAGAAAAGAATTTGATCCTGAAGAGTTAGCTTCTTTGGCAGATTCTATATCAGAATATGGCGTATTACAGCCAATTACCGTTAGAAGCATAGGTGCATCATATCAAATTATAGCCGGTGAAAGACGTTGGCGAGCTGCTAGAATGGCAGGTCTAAGTGAAGTTCCTGTTATTGTCATAGATGCTGATGATAAAAAGGCAGCCGAAATTGCCCTTGTAGAAAACATTCAAAGAAAAGACTTAACTCCACTTGAAGAGGCAGAAGCATATCAAACATTAATTGAAGAATATGATTTGACTCAAGAAGAAGTCGGAAAAAGAGTTGGTAAAAGTCGTTCGGTTATAACAAATTCACTTAGACTTCTTGAGCTTCCAGATGCCATAAAATCTTACATAAATAATGGCTCAATTTCAGAAGGTCATGCCAAAGTTTTAGCAGGTATAAAAGACCCGAAAATCCTTGCCACTGCTACAAATACAGTCATTGAGAAGCAACTTTCAGTTCGAGAAACAGAGCGTCTTGTTAAGTTCTTGACAGCTCCGAAAAACACGGGCAGCAAAGCATCAAAAGATGGCGTAAATTATACAAAATTATTGGAAAAAGACATTCAAAAAAGACTAGGTAGAACAGTCAAAATTGTTGAGAATGGTGATAAGAGTTCAATCACTATTGGGTTCACTGACAATGAAGATTTAGAAAAAATCCTCAAACTTCTTTGCGGTGAAGACTACATCTCAAATATATAACGAGGTAATTTATGGTAAAATTATTAGCCGCTACAGTTTTGGGTTTATCACAACAAGATTTAAAAACTCTAATGTGGTGTGTGATAGCAGGTATATGCATCGCTCTATTTGTAACATTTATCAACAAAGCAGTTACAGGCTCAATAGTAAAAGCATTGTTTGACAACGAAGCTTTTGACGACTATTCTGCTAAATCACCAAAAGAACTTGGATATTTGGAAAATTCAATGGCATATATTTCATTCAAAAAGTCTGAAATTATAAAAAAAATCATCGCATTTTCCTATGAAAACCCAGACGCAACAGAGATAACATTAGAAACCAAATTATATATAAAACTAGAAGCAAAAAAACGTGCTCAAGAACAATTTGTTCTAAAGAAAGATGAAATAATTACAATTTTTGTTGGAATTTTTGCAGCATTAGCAATAGGTTTTATTGTTACATTAATTGCATTCTAAGATTCATCCTCTCTTTTGAGAGGATTTTTCTTTTGAATAGTTGAAAAATTTAATCATTTGGATTAAAATCATCATTACAAAATCTAACGAGGTCAATCTATGTTAATCGCTCTAATTCTAGCCGCAATAACATGTCTTTTAATGATATTGAGCGTTTTGTTTTTTCCAAAAATCATTATTAAAAATAAGTCTATTTCAACTTATTGGATAATAGTATTAATAGGGGCAATTTTTGTTGCTGTTGCTGGAAAAACAGACTTTTCAACCATTCTTTCTAAACTTACTGAAAATAGCTCAATTAACCCATTGAAGATACTTGTTTTATTTATCTCAATGACAATATTATCAATTTATCTTGACGAACTTGGATTCTTTAGATATCTTGCAAACATAACTCTAAAAAGAGCAAACACGAGTCAATTTAAGTTGTTTCTATTACTATATATTACCGTTTCGATTTTGACTGTCTTCACATCAAATGATATCATTATTCTTTCTTTCACGCCTTTTATATGCTACTTTAGTAAAAATGCAAAGATAAGTCCAATTCCATATTTAGCGGCAGAATTTGTGGCAGCCAATACTTGGAGTATGGCTTTAATTATTGGTAATCCAACTAATATTTATCTTGCTACTGCATATAATATATCTTTCGTGGATTATGTAAAAATAATGATAATTCCAACGATCATATCAGGAATTGTAGCATTTTTGATGTTGTATTTAATGTTTAGAAAAAAGCTGTCAGAAAAAATTAA
>JAKSUU010000137.1 GCA_024408695.1 Coriobacteriales bacterium
ATAAAAATAAAACTAATAAAAAAAGAAATGGCTTCACAACAAATAATTTTTCTTATGCTTTTAGTCAAATTGATGACAGTAACCCTATAGAATTATCAAATTATGAAGAAAATTGTGTAGTTTCTGAATATATTTGAGGGTCAAATGTAGCTTCTGCTGAGCTAGATACATTTGATGATTTATCTAAACTATCATTTTCCTGTGCTTGTGCATAACAAATATAACTTGAATTTATGCATAAAGCAAGTATTAAAATTACAGATACATATTTAGCAATAGTTTTATTCGGTTTTCTATTTGTTTTTTTGAATCTATTTTTAATGGTAGAAATAATACCTGTAATTATGATAAAAATACAAGCAAAAACACAGATGAATTCTAGTCTTGCAATTAACATTAAAAACATACAAATAAATTTTAAGTCTATAGACATGTTTATGTTGCTAATACCAGTATTAAATCCTGTATTAGATACATAAGATATTGATTCGAGTAATGAAGGCAAAGCAGCGTTTCCGTGAATAATAAAAGCTAAAGCGCCTGTTCCTGCGCTTATTAAATACAAAAGAATAATTATTAGAGTAAATGATCCTAATTTAGAGAAATCAGATTGCGATTTAGAAAATTTGATTTCACTTTTAACATAAACATTAGCTGGTACTAATTTTTGTTTAATACTTAAAGCGACAGCCTTAAACATTTCTACCATTCTAAAAACTTTTACACCGCCTGTAGCAGAGTATATAAGCCCGCCGACAATACTGGCCAAGCATAAAGCAATTAGTATTTCTGCATACGGTACACTGGTTAAAGTGGATGGATATATTGTTTGCATACCACAAGTTGTTGCAGCACTTACAACCATAACAAGACCAGAATTAACATAAAATAGCCAATTATTGGTATCATAATTTGTGGTTAAAACTATTGTAACTGCTATCGTCAAAATTACAATCCATATTAGAAAAATCCTTAGTTCTTTATTGGTGAATATTGATTTGAAGTTATTATCTATAGCCTTAAAATATATAACAAAATTTATTGATCCTATAAGCATAACAATTGCTAAAAAATTATTCGAGATGGAAGATTGATAAAATACCAAATTTGATGAGTGCGGGGCAAAACTAGACGTGGAAAATGCAGATAATGCAACCACAATCCCATTTGGAATTGCCTGATCTATAGGCATTCCGCCTGCAAAAAGAATTATTGCCGCAATTGCTGATGATCCTATACTGACAATTGTAACGATTAATAGAAAGGGTCGCATAGAAAATTCTAAGCTTAATTTTGATTTATCGACATTTTGAAAAGCCTGCGATTTAGATAAAAATGAACCTTCTCCGTGAAAGCCTGCATAAATAAAAGTAATGATTACGCATTGAGCGCCAGCAAGAGACAAAATAGATCTAAATATGCTAAGAGATAGTGGTGCATGATCAACATCTGAACAAAGAGACGTACCTGTTGTTGTAATAGCAGATACGCTATCAAACAAAGCATCAACAATGCTATTGTATGATCCAGTAACAAATAGAGGTATAGCCCCAACAATACAAAGCATAAGCCAGGTTAAAACGACTAACAAATAGCTACGTTTTTTTGTCATTTTTACAGGCTTTATAAGTCTTAATAATAAACCAATAATTAGAATCAATCCAAAAGAAATTAAAAAGTTGATAGCACAGTCAAATTCCCCTAAAATAAATGCGCATATTATAGGCACAAGTAGTAAATATGCGAATAAAGTCAATGCCTTACCACAAAAATGAAACACGCTTCGAAAATCTGATATTTTAAGTTGTGCATACATCTTAGGTTTTTTGTTTTTTTGAAATTTTGTTTAGCAATTGGTTCAAGTTGTGTTCTTTTTTTATAACAAGTGAAAACAGTAAATTAAGAAGAAAACAATTTAATGCGCACAATATTATTACTGTTATTGCCATTTCAAGGTTAAAATGACTTAGCATAAATAAATCGGGTATAACAAATATTCCTATAAAAATTCCTCCACAAATGACTACCAACATAGCAATTCTTATTGGATTAAAAGGTATACAAAGCCTTATGACAAAATTCAACCCAACTATACAGGCAACAACTGTACAAATTGTCGAAAATTGTTGTTGATCAAAATCGAGAACAAAAGATATTATGCATGCCAAAATTATACTAAAAACAACACAAAAAGCGCCAGGCAAGGCTCTAAAAATTATGTTTCGCAAAAAATTGCCTTTGACAAGTTCTTCATTTGGTTCAAGAGCAAGAACAAACGAAGGAAGACCTATAGTAAATGCACTTATTAATGTTAATTGAATTGTAACAAACGGATAACTATAGCAGATGATAAAAATAAAAAGAAGTGCTAATGTAGCGCTAAACAGGGTTTTAACCAGGAACAAAGCCCCACTACGTTCAAGGTTATTTATACACCGTCGACCTTCTGCAACCACATGAGGCATAGATGCAAAATTATTGTCAACTAAAATAATTTGGGCGATTTTTCTTGCAGCGTCGCTTCCACTGCCCATTGCAATTGAACAATCGGCCTCATGCAAAGCTAAAACGTCGTTTACTCCATCGCCAGTCATTGCTACAGTGTGCCCCGCATTTTTCAAAGCTACAACCAGTTTTTTCTTTTGTTCCGGACTAACTCGAGCAAAAATAGTACAAGTATTTGCAGCCTGTATTAATTCATCATCGCTTTTAATTGTAGACATATCTATTGCTTTATCCCAATTATCTACAGACACAGATTTTGCAATATTTTTAACTGTTTCTAGATTGTCGCCACTAATAATTTTGACCTCAACACCTTGTTCTTTAAAAAAGTTTAGTGTGTCTATGGTAGTATTTCTTATACAGTCTTTGATAAGGATAAATCCGAGTGGCACAACTTCTGAATCAATTTTATCTTTTTCATCAAAAGAATTTGCCTTAGCTATTAAAAGCCCACGTCGTGAGCCCAAAATTTTGGAAATGTTTTGTACAATTTCATTTTTGTCTTTGTTAAATTTTAATAAAAATTCTGGAGCGCCAATAACAATATTATCGCCATTTTCAAGACAGATTCCACTATACTTTGTATCGGAACTAAAGGGTATATATTTTTTGAGTTTAAATTGGGCATTTTTTGACTTGAAATCATCCAAGTTTTGAATGTATTTGCTTATAGCTTTATTGGTTTCATTTTTTAAGCTATTGTCTGTAAATTCATCAAGATAATAAATTGCTTCTAAACATTCTTGGTAGTTGCTATTTGACAACGGGATGACTTCATCAACTTCCATTTCTCCGGTAGTAATAGTGCCAGTTTTATCTAAACAAATTACATCGACTCTAGCAAGAGTTTCAACACAATAAAGCTCTTGGATTAAAACCTTATGTTGAGCAAGTCTAAATACAGACACAGCAAGCGCTGCAGAAGTCAAAAGAATAAAACCTTGTGGTATCATGCCAACAAGTGCAGCAGAGGTGTGCAAAATGGTGTCGTTGATTCCGGAATGAGCGATTAACAACTCTTTAGCAGCCAGCAAAGCCCCTAGTGGAGCAATAAGGCACGATGAAAAAGTAATGATTTTATTTAAAGCATCAAGCATGGTACTTTTAACTTTTTTAAACTGCTTTGCTTCATTATTGATTTTGGTAGCGTAATTATCATTTCCAACGGCGGTTACTTGGGCAATTATGCTTCCGTTGAATAAAAAAG
>JAKSUU010000138.1 GCA_024408695.1 Coriobacteriales bacterium
AAGCATCTGATAAGCTATCACACATCGAACCTGTATATAACGGTGATTCAAATGCATATATGGGGCTTACGCGCGTTCGAATAATTTGCCCTTCTGCCATAATGTTTTGATAGTTTATTGTTCTATAAAGACTTTTCGTTTCCTTTAAATTAATACTATAAATGGCAGCATACATTGCGAGCAAACTTGTGCTCGAAACTGGCATACAAAATGCATCTTTATTAATAGCTTTTAAAACGCGTCCGTAACCAGCAATTTCGCCTTCAAATTCCTTTTGTGGTTTTTTACCGTCGATTAAATGTTCAATGCGTTCGCGACTAATATATATGCCTTCAATACGAGCAGATGAATCAACATTGTCAATTAATGCTTGCTTTTCGAGCGCTTTAAGTTTAGATATATGCAGACCTCTAACAAGCTCCATTTTCCCATTATCTTCCAGAATTTCTTCATAAAGAGACCAAATTCTTTCGTCACATTTTTTGTCAAGAATTTTTTCGAACGAAAAAATTTTCATTTTTCCCCTATCATGTTGCTTTATACTTTGCTAAAAAAGTATACATCACAATTATTTTTCTGCACATTTTTAAAAAAAGATTGTGCAGAAAAAGCAAATAATTATATATAAGGTTTCATTTTATCAGCGAAATTTTCTTTAAAAAATTAAAATATTAATTAAGTTATAACTTTTCATTAATGGAAGGGGGAATAATGGCTCAGCAATTAGTGGTTGATCCTAAGAAATGCAAAGCATGTCGTACATGCGAGCTCGCATGTTCTTTTGGTCATCATGATGAATTTAACCCACGCCTTGCGTGTGTTACTGTCTTCAATTTTGAAGAAGATGCCATCACAGTCCCAGTTATGTGCATGCAGTGTGAAGAACCAGCATGTGCAGCAGTGTGCCCAACAGGTGCACTTTCAATCAACGCCGACGGCGTTGTTTCTCACAATGCAGACAAATGTCTTGTTTGCAAACTTTGCGTTAGCGCTTGCCCACTTGGTAACATTTCATTTTCACCTGCAACAAAAAAGGTCTTTAAATGCGACCTTTGCGAGGGGGATCCAATGTGCGCTAAATTCTGCCCAACAGGTGCAATCAGTGTTATGGATCCAGCTACAGCACCTGCAAAGAAAAAAGAAGCTGCAGACAAAATTAAGTCCACAGTAGAGGAGGCGTAATATGACAGTAGGAAACGGTTGGACCGGAACACTTTTACGCGTTAACCTCACAGATGGCACAATTATTCGTGAAGCTCTTAATATGAAAGATGCTAACGATTATGTTGGTGCTCGTGGTCTTGGTACAAAATATTATTGCAACGAAGTAGATCCTAAAATCGATCCACTAAGTGCAGAAAATAAATTAATCTTTATGACTGGTCCTTGTACTGGTACATTGGCAAGTTCTGCTGGTCGTTACGAAGTTGTCTCAAAATCCCCACTTACAGGCGCAATTGGTGCTGCAAACTCTGGTGGACATTTTGGTCCAGAACTTAAATATGCTGGCTACGATGGCATTATTTTTGAAGGTAAAGCAGAAAAACCTTGCTATCTTTACATTAACGATGATGTTGTCGAACTACGTTGTGCAAAAGATCTTTGGGGCAAAAATGTTCACGAAGCAACAGATATGCTTAATGCAGAATGTGGCGAAGATTTCCGCGTTGCTACAATTGCCCCATCTGGTGAAAACGGTGTACTTTTTGCAGGTATTATGAACGATAAAAACCGTGCAGCTGGTCGTGGCGGCATGGGTGCCGTTATGGGTTCAAAGAATCTAAAGGCAGTTGTTGTTCGTGGTACAGGTTCTGTAAAAGTTGCTCGCCCAGAAGGCTTCTTAAAAGAAGTTGCAAATGCTCGCAAAATGTTAATTGAACACCCAGTTTGCGGTGAAGGTCTTGCAGCATTTGGTACAGAAATTCTTGTTAACATCATCAATGAAGTTGGCGGTCTTCCTGTAAATAACGGTCGTGATGGTGCTTCATATGATAAAGCATATGATATTTCTGGTGAAAACTTAGCCGAAAAACATCTTCTTAAAAACCAAGGTTGCTTTGGCTGTACAATCGCATGCGGTCGTGTAACAAAAGTTAAACCAGACGAAAGCGAATTCTATGGTTTTGGTGAAGGTCCAGAATACGAAGCTGGTTGGTCCTTTGGTTCTGACTGCGGTATTAATGACATCGCTGCAGTTCTAAAAGCTAACTGGATTTGTAATGAAGAAGGCATGGATCCAATTACTATGGGTGCAACAATTGCTTGCGCTATGGAGCTTTTTGAAATGGGTGCAATCCCAGAAAGCGACATTGGATTCCCACTTCGTTTTGGTGATGCAGAAGCTATGGTTAAATGCGTTCGTATGACTGCAGATGCGCAAGGTTTTGGCAAGATTCTTGGTCAAGGTTCTTATCGTTTAGCAGATAAATACGGACATCCAGAACTTTCCATGAGTGTTAAAAAACAAGAAATGCCAGCTTATGATGGTCGTGCAATTCAAGGTATTGCTCTTGAATATGCTACATCAAACCGTGGTGGCTGCCATGTTCGTGGTTATATGATTAGCCCAGAAGTTCTTGGTCTTCCTATTAAAACTGATCCACTTGTTACAGAAGGTAAGGGTGCACTCTTAAAGACATTCCAAGATTTAACAGCACTTTGCGACTCTACAGGTATTTGTTTGTTCACTACATTTGCTCTTGGTTTACCAGAGCTTGCTGGTCAATACCGTGAAGCTGTAGATTCTGATGAATCAGACGAAGAAATCTTACTCAAAGGTGAGCGCATTTGGAATCTCGAAAAACGCTTTAATATGGAAGCTGGAGTAGAAAAAGATACTCTTCCTCCTCGTTTATTACGTGAAGAACTTCCAAGCGGTCCTGCTAAAGGCAAGGTAGCTGAACTTCAAACAATGCTCGCAGACTACTACGAGGTTCGTGGTTGGTCTAAAGAAGGCGAGCCTACATCTGAGAAACTCAAAGAGCTAGAATTGCAAGATATTAGCTTCTAGAGATAGATTTCCCCTATCCATTGGTTTAGCAGGCCACTTTAGGCCTGCATAATCCTTTAGCTTTTATGCAAGTAAAGTTCTTTGCGACATATATTTCTGTCGTGGGGCAGAGAGTTATTGACATCCCTGCCCCAAGTTCTGTTCTTGACTTATTGACCTATCTAAGTCAAAAATATCCAGAATTTTCAACAACAAAAAAACTATTAACCGATGATGGCCTTGACATGCGTGATGATGTTATTTGCATGGTTAACGGCCGTCACATAATCCATATGGGTGGTGTTAATTGTCCACTAACTGATCGCGATGTTGTGGCTATCACTCCCCAAATGGCAGGCGGATAGATATAATTTAAAGCTAGCAATAGAGAAATTTGTATTAGAATAGTATTGCTAAAACAAATTGTTCTATTGCTAGCTTTTTAGTATTTTATTGTCAAAGTTTTTAGTGAGGAATCATGGAAATTGAAACAAAGGTAAAAGAGATTATTAGCTCTTACGAAAAAGATCGCCGCTTTGCTCTTGCGGCACTTCAAGACATGCAACACGAATTTAATTACATTCCAGAAGAAGGTTTGCGTGCTCTTGCTGAACACCTAGAAGTTCCTGTTGCAGATCTTTACTCAATGGCAACATTTTACAAAGCACTTTCGCTTACGCCAAAGAACCGGCACGCCTGCCAGGCGGCTTCGGCATTG
>JAKSUU010000139.1 GCA_024408695.1 Coriobacteriales bacterium
ACGTCCCTATGCATCGTGTATCATTTTTGGCCTATTTTGGAGCAAATTAAAGAAAGCAGAGGCATTATAAATACAGTAACTGCACCGGCTGCCACCAAAACACTTGCATCTAATGGATCCATAATCCCAGAATTAACAGCAATATTTGTTACCGCCACTATAAGCGGAAGAGCTGTTGTTGAATAAAATGCAATCTCTACTTTTTGAGCAAATGCTAGCTTACGTGTATCTCTTGAAACATTTGTAGAAATCAAAACAGGTAAAAACCTAACGACCATTAAAAGCAAAATAAAACCAATAAATAATCCTGGTTTTTCGACAATTGTAACAGGGTCTATATTTGCACCCGAGCAAACAAAAAACAAAGGAATAAAAAAGCCATAACCAATGGCTTCAAACTTGTTTTCTAAACCTGCATCGCCTTTTGGCAATACAAATCTTAATATAAAACCTGCAGCAAATGCACCGAGCACAGAATCCAATTGAAAATAAGCACTAACCGCAACTAGAGCGAGCAATACCATGATAACTACGCGGATAACAGTTTGGCTGGTTGTACTTGCACGGTCAACCAAAAAATCATAAAGTTTATTGCCTTCGACCGCGGTTTTACGTCCTAAAAGGCTAATTATGATACAGATAGCAACAAAAGCAATAAGAACAGGGATAGTAACTATGTATCGGCGCGAACTTAAAAGTATAGCAGTGGATCATACTGTCATAAGTTCGCCGTAACTTCCATGGGTAATAACTGCTTTTCCTACTTTTGTGTTAAGTAAATTTCGCTCCTTTAGTATAGGCATTAATGTGCCAACGGCGGTTGTGCTTAAGGCAATGGCATATGCAATGGAGGCATGCACATCTCCTATAAGTTTTCCAAAAACTAAAAAAGTAACAACAAGGGCTAAAGCAAAAGAAGCAAACCAAGCAACAGCTGCGGTCTTACCCATCGATCCAGTTAAATCTTTTGGGTTAATTTCGTAACCTGCTAAAAGGAACAAAAACACCATGCCTAGTTCGGATATAAGATCAATACTTTCGTCGATTTGAACAATGTTTAAGACATGCGGACCAACAATCATCCCTAAAATAATTAGGAAAACTGTTTCGGGGATTAGTTTTTTGGGGATACGATCTGCTAGTATAGGAACAATTGCAGAAATCGCCACAATAATCGCTAATGAAATATATTCAGATTGCAAGGTTACCCCCGATAATTAATATGTTTGATTTTAACACATAAATCTATTAATGATGTATTAGTTTATCTTGGGTTATCCTCTTGCACAATTTCATAATTAACACTATAATAGTATTAATATCTGTAAAAGGCTAAAAATGAAAACTGAAAAATCAAAGTTTAATAAATTGCATTTAGAAGCCAATGATAATAAAAGTGCGCATTTAATATATTATAACTCCATCTGTACCAAAGCTATTTACAAATTTATTTGTTGCTTGCTATGCACGTTGCTAGTTATAGCACTTGGTCCAAGTTTTACAATATTAGCAAATTTTATGGAGGCTCACGCTGAATCTAACGACTGGAAAAGCTACGCAGTTAAAGCTGCTAATACAACAAACGAAGTCTTAAAACTTGTCTGCCCACAAGATTCTTTAGAGTATCAAAATTACCTTACAAATTACGCTAATAAAATCGAAGCAGGTGAAAATCCATTTAGCGGTAGCGACTATTTTGATAATCCTGCATCGCAAAAGGCTACAGAAAATTACAATGTGCAGTTAAAAACATTAGATGATATTTTAACTTACTATAAAGATTCAGGATTGCAAGATTCTAAACTTAGTGAATTTAAACCTTATATGTCAAAAAGTATAGACCTTAGACAAAATTGGCAAAACGCAGTCGATAAATATAATGCAAAAATGCAAGAGTACATCGAAGGTTTCAATAACAAAATTACTGAATATGAAAATGAATACCGCAGTTCTTTTCCAAGCGAGCCTGTAGAAGGTATAGATTTGACAAATATTTATTTAATTTATGATGCTCAAGGAAACATAATTTATACTGATGCAAATGAAATTCCTGCAGAATACCAAAACAATAAGTGGGTAATTATAAAAAAAGCCTGTCTTGACGGGCGAATTTGGAGCGAAGATACCATTGCAAAGCAAATATATGTATGTATGTTTAAATCTATTCAGAGAGACATAAGTTCTGGCTATTTTGAGGCACACAATTTTGATGAGCTTGACAGGCATTATTTAGCAGAACATGATTATCAGCAAATTCTTTCTGACATTGCAACAGATGCTTATAAGGTACTTACTTATAGATTTTCATTAGTTGTAGCTAAACAGCAAAGTTCACTCGCAAAAGAAATCGTTGAATATGTTAAAAGCTTTTGCAACAATGATTCAGAAGCATATATTACAGCATTAAAGGATTTAATGAAGGCTTGTGCTTTTGTCTATCCTTATGAATATAATTGTACTGCGCCTTTTAAGGCTTTTATTTGCGAAACGGCTATTAAGTTTTCTGAGTATATCATGTTTGCACAGGATCTTATTCGTAAAGGTGCACCTAATGTTGAAGACAGAAACCTTTTATTTGCCAAAACTTGGAATGAAAATGCTGAAGATTTATATAATCTTATAAACACATCTTTAACTGGTTCAAATGATTATTGTTACATTGTTAAATCTCGAATAAAAATGGTTTCTGTTCCTTTTAAGATGCAGTATAAGGCTGACTCTTATAGAGATGGTGTCATAACTACTCGACGTCTTGTAAATCCAAACGAAGATCGCGATACCTTAAATAAAAAGGACATTTTGACTTTATTTGAATGCACAAAAGCAAATTCGATTATTGAAGATAAATTTGAATCTTATTTATTAGACAATGTAAAGATTGAAAACGAGTATTTAGGAGATCTCACTAAAGACAAACTCGAAAAGCCCTCGATTTATTTGATTGATGGTACTTTTAATGAAAGCAAAATGACAAATGCTGATGATTTGATGCTTGCTAGTAGATTTAGTAACCAACATCCTTTTGGAGAAAAAATTAATGCCAAAGATATCAACTTTTCTAATTTTATGAGCAGCTTAAAATTAACAGTTGCCCAAACTTTAGATAAAGATAACTGTAAAACAAAAAGCGATTTATTGGTAAGCGCATATACGTTAAAATCCGCCTGGGAATATGGGTATGTTATGTTAACCCCAGATCAAAGTGATGTATTTAGTTATTGTGGAGACGACAACTTTAGTTCTACTTCTAAAGTTGACACGCAAGATTTTTATTCATCAAAACTTTATTCTTGCACGGTAACTAACGAGCACAATGCTTTGTTTTATGCTTTAGAACGTATTAAGGCCACTCCAAATAATGAAGTCTTGCATGCTGTTAGTGCTGATTTTACCAGTTCTAATGCAAAAACTTATAATTTTTTAGAAGATTTGAATAAAGAAATTGAATCTTTACAAGCTTCTGGTACAAGTATTGGAGCAGGTAGTATTGCTGTAGTTTGTGGTCTTGCAGGTATTGGTTTAATTGCGATAATATTTGCCCTAGTGTTTTCTCGTCGTAAAAAATCGCAACAGACTTCTGCTCTGAGTACAGAATTGCCGCAACAGGCCCTCAGGGTAAGTGTTGCGTCTGAACCCACATCAAGCACATTCGTATCCGATTGCGAAGATGAGGAGCAAAAAGATCCTACTTCAGCCAGTCTCA
>JAKSUU010000014.1 GCA_024408695.1 Coriobacteriales bacterium
AGTAAATAATGCTAATATTGCTCGTAAAACTCCACTTCGTGTAATTTTAAATGGCCTTGGTAAAGATGCCGCGCAAATTATTTCTCGTATCAATGGTTTTACTTATGTTCAAACTAAATATGATTACAAAAATTCTGAACTAACTATTGTTGCAGAAAAGCCCTATAGTAAAGGCGAACGTTCAAAGGTTCGTTGTTTTGGTGCTGACGATGTTGTGGAAGGTGTTGCAATTATGCATCACGAAGGTGTTGATGTTTCTATTACTGGTAATTCAACAAATCCAACCCGTTTTCAACATCCAGTTGCTGGCACTTACAAAAAAGAATGCATTGAGCAGGGCAAAAAGTATTTTAGTGTTGCAAGTGGCGGTGGTACTGGTCGCACTCTTCATCCAGATAATATGGCAGCAGGACCTGCAAGTTATGGCATGACGGATACTCTTGGTCGTATGCACAGTGATGCGCAATTTGCTGGCTCTTCCAGTGTTCCGGCTCATGTTGAAATGATGGGCTTTTTGGGCATGGGAAATAACCCGATGGTTGGAGCAAGCGTTGCCGTTGCGGTAGCTGTAAATAGCGCAGTAAATTCATAGCTTTTATTTTGACTGTGCATGGGTTTTGTATACCGTGGTTTTTAATACTTGGTAAAATTTATTAAGAATTTTGCAGATTAAATTTTGCAAATATTATTTTCATTTATAATAGATATACTTTAATAATCCCTTACGCTAAGGGGGAAGGTGAAACATTATGGCTGCAGATATTTCAAAAGTAAAGAACTTATGTCTTGTTGGACAAGATGGTGCAGGTAAAACTTCACTTGCAGAGGCTCTTTTGTTTGTTACAGGAAAAACAAGCAAAATGGGAACTACTGCAGATGGTAAATCTAATTTAGATTATGATGAACAAGAAATCAAACGCCAATTTACCATTAATGCATCTATTGCTCCATTAAAATACAAAGACTGTAAAGTTAATGTATTAGACACATCCGGTCATCCAGATTTTATTGGACAAACTCTTTATTCAATGCAAGCAAGCGAAATGGCAGTTGTTGTTGTTGATGCTTCAACTGGTCCGCAAATTATGACTAACAAATTTTGGCGTCATGCTCAAATTATGAATTTGCCACGAGCAATTTTTGTTAATCACATTGATTGTGAAGGTGCAAATTACGATCAAGTTATGGCCGACTTAACTTCTGCTTTTGGCAGTCGCCTTGGCGCTGTAACAATTCCTATGGGCGTTGACGCAGATTTCAAAGGTGTTATTGATATTGTTCGCATGAAGGCAAGAGTTAACGAAGGTGGAAAAGAAAAAGTTAGTGACATTCCAGATGAGTTTGCATCTGTGGCAAATGATGCTCGTGATAAATTAGTCGATTTAGTTGCCGAAGCAGATGATGAACTTATGATGAAATATCTTGATGGTGAAGAGCTAACTCAAGACGAATTAGAAAGCCTTCTCGATAAGGCAATTTCTCAAGAAATATTTATTCCTGTTTATGTTGGTTCTGCGTTAGCTACACAGGGTCTTGAACCATTATTAGACGATGCAATTTCTTATTTTCCAACTGCAGATGCTTATACAAGATATAAAACAACAGATGGCGATGATTTTACAATTGATGCAAGTGGCAAGCCAGGTGCTTTTGTATTCAACACATTAAGCGATCCTTATGTTTGCAAATTAAGTTTTGTCAAAGTTGTTTCTCGTGAAATTTTACCAGGTACGGAGCTTGTAAATAGCCGCACAGGAAAAAAAGAAAAATGCGCTTCTATTAATGAGATGATGGGTAAAAATCTTGAAAGCGTTAAAAGCGCTGGTGCTGGTGATATTGTTGTTATCCCTAAACTCGCCGAAGCAAAAACTGGTGATACATTAAGCGAAGGCGGAGCTATTAAACTTGAGCCATTCGCTCTTCCTCAACCTCAATATCCTGTAGCTATTGAAGCTAAAGATAGAAATTCTGAAGACAAGTTAAGCACATTTTTGGCTAAAATTATCGAAACTGATCCAACAATTAAACTTGTTCAGAATGAAGCTACACACCAAAGTGTTTTAACTTGCATGGGTGAAACTCAGCTTGATATGTTAATTGACAAGGCTAAAAATCAAGGTAATGTCGAAGTTAATTTAGTTGCTGTCAAAATCCCTTATCAAGAAACAATTACAAAAGAATGCTCTGCTCAGGGTCGTCACAAAAAACAATCTGGTGGTGCCGGTCAGTTTGGTGACTGCTTCTTGCGCCTTATGCCAAATGCAGGCAATGGTTATGAATTTATTGATGAGATTAAGGGTGGTGCCATTCCAGGTAGTTTAATTCCTGCTGTTGACAAGGGCGTTGTGGAAACTATGCGCGATGGCTTTTTAGCAGGTTATCCTATGGTCGACGTAAAAGTTGCAGTATTTGATGGTTCTTTCCACCCAGTAGATTCAAACGAAATTTCATTTAAATCTGCTGCACGTATTGCTTTTAAAGCTGCATGCGAGCAGGGTAATCCTGTAATTTTGGAACCATATGCTCGCATTGACGTTACGGTTTCTGATGAATATTTTGGCGCAATCATGGGTGATGTTTCTACAAAACGTGGAAGCGTTATTGGTCAAGATACAAATGAGTTTGGCGAGATGATTATTAAAGCTCGTGTTCCTTATGCAGAAGTTATTGAATATCAACGCGACCTTCGTCAAATGACTCGTGGTTCTGGTTCATTTACTCTAGAGATGGATGGATATGAACAAGTTCCTGGCGATGTTCAAAAGAAGTTGGTTGACGAATATCAAGCCGCAAGAGCTGCTGCTTCTGCGTAATTTTACGCGTTCATAATTTAGATTTAAGGATAGCCCTATACTCCTTGCTCAGACGAAAATTTGGTATATAAAATAATTTGTCAAATTTTCGTATCGTTCGCCTCGGAGTACAGGGCTATCCTTTTTTATTAGCTGAGCATAATATACACCGAGCAGTAGTTTGCATCTTGTTATTCTAGTCTATCTAGTCTTAGCTTTATTGTTGCTTAAATTCTGGCAAAAAACTTTGGTAAATTTCTTATTGCGTTGACCAGCAATTTGGTACAAAACATATCAGGTATTTTTTGTACCAAAATTAATTAATTTTTTTATAAAAGCATTTATTTAGTATAATAATTAATCGCGCTAATAAGGGCGTGAATGAGGGTGCGTAATGCACAAAGTAAACATGCGAGGGGAGCAACACCGCATGTGGGTCAATTGACCTGCGGTTTTAGTTTGCGATGATCTGAGCAGAGGTAGAACAAATAGGAGGATATATGTCTACAAAAGTGTCTTTAAAAGACCTACTTGATGCCGGAGTCCATTTTGGGCATCAAACACATCGTTGGAATCCAAAGATGAAACCCTATATTTTCACTGCTCGTAGTGGTATCTACATTCTCGACCTTAAACAGACAATTTATGGTTTAGATGATGCTATTACTTTTGCACGTGGCGTATGCGCTCGTGGTCAACAGGTGTTATTTGTAGGAACAAAAAAACAAGCTACAATCACTATTAAAGAGCAAGCCGACCGCGCCAGCATGCCTTATGTTAACTATCGTTGGATGGGTGGTATGCTCACAAACTTTAAAACTATTAGTAATAGTGTTAAGCGTATGGAAAAAATTGAGGCCATGATTGAAGATGGCACTATGGATTCTTACAACAAAAAAGAACAAGGTTCGTTTAGAAAACAATACGAAAAGCTAAATCTTGCTCTTGGCGGTATTCGCAGTCTTGGCAACATTAAAGATGTTAAGGAAAAGATTGGCGCAGTTTTTGTAGTTGATACTGTAGCAGAAGACATTGCAGTTAAAGAAGCTATGCGCCTTAATATTCCAATTATTGCTATGCTCGATACAAATTCCGACCCAGACGATATTGAATATGGAATTCCCGCAAATGATGATGCGATGCGTTCTATCGAACTCATCACCACTGTTATTGCAGACGCTTGTATCGAAGGTGCTCAAGCATGTGTGAGCGAAGCAGATTTTAAGGGTGGCGACAAAGCCGGAAAAGCTTCAAAAGGTCCACGAGGGGCAAAAGCTCCAGCTAAAGGTTCTAAATCTTCTGTCAAAAAAGCTCCAAAAGCAGATGCCAAGGTAGAAGATAAGACAGACGAAAAAGCAGAAGATAAAGCTGATAAAAACCCTAAAGATGAAAATACAGCTGACGAAAAAGCAGCTGAATAAATTTAGATATATTGAAAGGATAAATCATGGCAGATATTACAGCAAGTATGGTTAAAGAATTGCGCGAGGCTACTGGCGCAGGCATGATGGAATGCAAAAAAGCTTTAGTAGAAGCAGAGGGAGATGCCGAAAAAGCAACTGACATTTTGCGTACTACAGGCCTTGCAGCAGCTGCAAAAAAAGCTGACCGCGCTACAAATGAAGGACGTATTTATACATGCGTATGCGAAAATCATCCAAATAAAGGTGCAATGACAGAGGTCAATTGTGAAACAGATTTTGTTGCGATTAATGAAAAATTCGCAGAATATTGCAAAACTTTCACAAAGGCAGTTTGTCACAATAATCCAAAAGATGTTGATGAACTTATGGCTAGCGAATTTGATGGAACAAAGGTTCAAGATATTCTTACAGATGCAATTCATGTTATTGGCGAAAATATGAGCGTTGCTCGTTTTGAAAGAATCGAACTTGAAGAGCCTGCAGCTTTGGTTGATTATATTCATATGAATGGCAAGATTGGTGTTATTGTTGGCTTTAAGTTTGATAATGCAGATACTGCAAATAATGAAAAGTTCAAAGAAATGGCACGCGATGTTGCTATGCATATTGCTGCAACAAATCCAATTGCATTAGACGGAGCAAGTGTACCTGCTGATGTTGCCGCGCATGAGCTCGAAATGTACGAGGCGCAAGCAGCCGAAAGTGGCAAGCCGGAAAACATTCAAGAGCAAATTGCTCAGGGTCGTATGAAGAAATTCTATAAAGAAAACTGTCTTATGGCACAGGAATTTGTTAAAGATCCAGATGTTACGGTTGATCAATATATCAAAAATTGTGCTAAAGAAATTGGCGACAATGTTGTATGTGCAACATTTACACGCTTTGCAATGGGTCAGTAATTTTTGAGAGAAATGTCTAATAAAGAGCACTAGTGCAGTTTTGTGCTAGTGTTCTTTTTTTATGAGGTCATCTAACGCATGGCCCTGCAACACCTGGGGACGGTAACCTAAGTGTTGCACAATGCAAGCCTGCAACACCTGGGGACGGTAACCTAAGTGTTGCGCTATAATTTTAGTATGCGAGAATTAAATTTACTGTTAATTTTCAGACAATGAGGAGAAAATATGGATGAAGTAAGAGTTCGTTTTGCCCCATCCCCAACTGGTAAATTACACATTGGTGGAGCAAGAACAGCCATTTACAATTGGGCATATGCCAAAGCCTGCAAAGGAAAGTTTATTTTAAGGATTGAGGATACTGACCCTGCTCGCTCTACGCCAGAGAACATTGATTTGATTTTGCGGGCTTTAAAATGGCTTGAGCTTGATTGGGATGAAGGTCCTGCGTGCGACCCACAAAATAATTGCTTACGTGATGCCCAGGGTAAGGCACAGTCTGAAGGCAATTTTGGTCCATATTTTCAGACTCATCGTTATGACTCTTACAACGAGGCTTTGCAAAAACTTATTGAAAACGATAACGCTTATCCATGTTTTTGCACGTCAGAAGAAATTGAAGCTAATCGTCAAGCAGCCCTAGAAGCAAAGGTAAAGTTTGTTGACCCTTGCCGGGCAATAAACAAAGATGAAGCAATGGCTCGTGTTGAGGCTGGTGAATCCCACGTTTGGCGTCTTAAGGTTCCACAAGATCGAGGCGACATCATCGTTCATGATTTAGTTCATGGAGACAGTGCGTTTGATGCAAGCCTTCAAGATGATATGATTTTAATGCGTAGTGATGGCAATCCTACTTATAATTTTTGTGTAGTTTGCGACGATGCAAATATGAAGATTACGCATGTCATTAGAGGTGATGACCATTTAAGCAATACACCTAGGCAAATATTGATTTACGAAGCGCTTGGTCTTGATGTGCCCTGTTTTGCACATATTCCCATGATCTGCGGTGAAGATGGCAAAAAGCTCTCCAAACGCCATGGCGCTCAAAGTGTTGAAGAATTCAGAGATATGGGATATTTGAGTGATGCTTTGTTCAATTATTTATCTTTGTTGGGTTGGGCTCCAGACGGCGAAACTACGATTTTTTCACGCAATCAAATGGCAAAAATTTTTGATCTTGTTAATGTATCCAAAAATCCTTCTTCACTTGATTTTAAAAAGATGGACTGGATAAACAACCAATATATCAGAAGTATGAACAAGGATGACTACGCCATCGCTTTATTGCCTCATCTTGTTTCGCAACAGACTTTTGCTTCTGTTGAAGATGCAAAAACGCAGTTTGATACTATAAAAGAAACCTATGAGCTTGTTTTTGAGCGTGCGAATACTTTGGTTGAAGCTGCACAAAAAATAGCATTTATTTTTGATGCAGAAATGAAGCTTGACGAGGCTAGTGCTGAAAAGGCTCTTAAAAAAGAAGGTAATTTAGCTAAAACAGTTTTGGAACGAAGTTTAGAGATTTTTAATGCATGCGATTGGAATTTCGAAGATATAGACACAAAACTCAAGTCTTTAATGGAGGAACTTGGGCTTAAGCCTCGAGTTTTCTTCCAAGCTATCCGAGTTGCAGTGTGTTTAAATATGGTTTCTCCGCCATTAGTAGAATCTATTGTTTTGATGGATAAAGACTTGGTTATTAAGCGTATGCTTAACGCAATTTCATTAGCAGCCGATTAATTTTTGCAACACTAAGGTTACCGTTCCCAAGTGTTGCGTCCGTTCCCCTTGCGTTGCGGTTTATGCGCAGGCAGATTTTGTCAAGAATAAAACTCCAATACAATGTGGCCCACAATGAGAACCAATCGTGCAACTAGCATACGATTTATGAATTGTTGCACCTGGCAATAGCCCTTGCACGTATTCAACGTAGCCATCAATAATAGAGTCGTCTTCGAAACCTGTTGATGTTACAAAAACATCATCTAAAATGATGTCATCGTATTTTTTAATTTGATCTGCCATATATTTGCGAATAACTTTGTCGGATGGACCGCGATATAATTTGCCTACGCTCATGGAAGCATCATTATTGTGAACTGTAATTTGTGGTTTGAAGTTTAAAGCTTTTCCGATGTGCGAAGCGATTGTTGGACACCTTCCGCCGGCAGCTAAAAATTCAAGAGTGTCTAAAACAAAAGAGGCATGTGAACAATTGCGAATTTTTAAGGCGTTTTTGTATACCTCTTCAATAGTTTTGCCTGCTTGAAGTTGCTTTCCTGCGGCAATAACTTGCAATCCTGTGCCAGTTGACAAAGATTGTGAATCAACAACATATACTCCATCTAAAGACTGACCTGCCATAATGGCGTTATTGCAGGCACTCGACAAAGAAGACCCTAAGCAAAAATGCAAAACTTTATAGCCTTGATTGGTGAATTGTTTAAAATATTCCATAAAAACGCCTGGAGAAGCTGCAGCAGTTTTAGGGAGTTCCCCATCTTTATAGAAGCCTTCATATATTGTTTCTACTTTTATGTCGACATTGTCTTTATAATCCTCACCTTTGTAAATAATGTGATAAGGAAAATATTCAACATTATATTTTTCCTTAAGCTCGTCCGACAAATCACAAGTTGAATCGGCACTTAGAATAATTTTTTCCATTGGTATTAATCCTTTAATATTAAATAGTTAACATTATAATTGTAATAGACTTGTTTTTTTGAATGCTAAATATTATGAATAAAGATACTGTTGCAAAAATTGCCATACTTCAACAATTTGGCGATTTGAATTATGCATTAAGCTTACGTTATTACTATATAGATTATTTTAGAGCCGCCGGACTTGATTGTTGCGTTATTGCTTATGATGAAGATTTGCAACGCTTTGAGCAAAGCCTTACAAGTTTTGATGGCATTGTTATTTGTGGTGGTGATGACCTTAATTTGCGTGATGATGGCTTTGCTTGTAGTTTTGATGAAGCTTGCTTGCGTCAAAAATGTGAAATTATTGCGTGTCGTGTTGCGGCTAACAATAACATTCCATTTTTTGGCATTTGTCGAGGTCATCAAGTTGCAAATCTTGCATTTGGCGGTAGTATTTACAAAGATGTACCCAGTGAATATAAAACAAGTATCAAGCATAATAATGATTTGGCTGATGATGCTAGTGATCTGAATAAAACGCACCATTTACTTTATATAGACCAAAAATTTGGACTTTATAAGTTACTCAGCAAAGAAAGTATTTTAGTAAATTCGTATCATCATCAAGGTGTAAAAGAACTTGCATCTTGTTTTGATATTTGTGCATACACAAAAGATGGTCTAATTGAGGCATTTATGCATAAAAGCTGCGATTTTTTCTTAGGGGTTCAATTTCATCCAGAGCTTATGCCATTAAGTGAAGACACACAACAACTGGCTTTATCTTTTGCCCAGGCATGTAGGTCTTATCATATAAACAACATTGCGAATTTTAATTTGTCGAATTCAATCAATGGTTTTAACCAGCAAGTTTATACTTTAAATCCACAGCCTAAATTTGCCGAAAGCTATGTTGAAAGTATCTGTTTTCCTAAGTCTAAAAATTTAGAATACGAACAAGAATTTTTATTCGAAATGCAAAGTCTCAATGGCGATGAAGCTTCGCGTCGTGCTGCCTGGGACTACATAAAATCTTCAACCGCAATTTTTGCAGGAATCCCAGTATATACTTCGTTTGTACCCAAATTATTCGATCAAAATACTTATGATTTTTGCAAAATTAGTGTAGATAAAATTTATAAAATCTTATGCAAGGTGATTGAGCGTTTTAAGCAAGATGTGCAATATCGCAATTTATTCAATTATGATGAACGCTTGCTTGAACTCATGCTTTTGCCCGCTCAGGTTGATGCACCCCTTCCATTTGCACGTTTTGATTTTTTCTTGGATGAGCAAAATTTCAATATGAAATTCTGTGAGTTTAACACCGATGGTTCTAGCGGCATGAATGAAAATCGTGAAGCTTATTTGAGCATTCAAAATTCTGCAAGCTATAAAGCTTTTTGCAAAAATCATGACTGTCATGTTGATACTGAGTATCTATTTGAAGGATGGGTTGACAAATTCTTAGAGATATATAAAACCTATCCAAAGGCCAAGGATAATCCACATATTTGCATTGTTGATTATTTAGAAAATGGCGTGACTGAAGAATTTAAACTTTATGGACATATATTTGAAGAGCGTGGCTATAAATTTAGCATTTATGACATTCGCAATCTTGAATATGATGGTAAAAACTTGATAGGAAAACGTGCGTTTTATGGGCAAGATGGTGCTATTATTGATGCGCTTTGGCGTCGTAGCGTTGCTAGTGATTGTCTGCGTTTTTATAATGAATCCCTTGCTTATTTTAATGCAATAAAAGATGATAATGTGTTTATAATAGGCTCATTCGCAACAAATATTGTTCACGACAAACAAATATTCAGAGTTCTTCATAACCCACAAACAAGTGCGTTTTTAGATAATGATGAACAAGATTTTATTAAAAGACATGTTCCTTTTACAAGTTATTTGGATGAAAAATATGTCAATCTAGACAAAATTATTGACGAAAAGGATGCATGGGTTATTAAACCCTGCGATGGTTATGGCTCAAGCGATGTTTGTGTAGGACGTGATTTTTCTGCTTCAGAGTGGTCGAAAATAATACATGAACATGCTAATTCAAAAACCGGTTTCCCGTTTTTGGCTCAAGAATTTTGTTCTTTTTATAAATCTAGCGCCCTTCCTTTTTATGATGAAGAATGCGATTATACTGCAAATCCATATTTGTATAATAATCTCTCTGGCTTGTTTGCCATAGATGGAAAGTTCAGCGGTATTTTTTCTCGTCTTGGACCAAACAGTATTATTTTAGGCAAGCGTGGAGGAGTTACTGCCCCAACCATATGGGTGGATGTGCAGCGCTGATTTACTGTAATAGTGGCACACAAAATTTAATCCTTTATTCTTTCTGCGCAGTAATATTTATACAAATTTTTTACAAATCGTATGAATTAATTTATATATCGCTTTTAAACAAACTTGCATTTAATGATGAATATTTTAGAATTAATTTAGTAAAAATTCAGTAATTTTTTAGAGTTTCTTTTGTATTTTTTGTTTTCAGTTTAGTTCTATATACTTTATTTTTTCATCTTTTACTATAAAGAATTTTATTTAAGGCAATATAAATTCGCCTATATTTTAGATTAAGCTGCCTGCTAGTTCATTGTTTTTAAATTCGCACTATGTTTAAATGTGTTTGTCGATTGATTTTGAAGGAGCAAATATGACAAATACAACTCTTGATAAAAAGACTTTAGGACAGAAAGGAGAAAATGCCGCGTCTAGCTATTTGGAAGCAGATGGATATGAAATGTGAGATAGAAATTGGCGATGCAAATATGGAGAGGTAGATATAGTAGCAAAATCTCCAGATGAAACAGTCTGTTTTGTTGAGGTGAAAACAAGAAGCGGAATAAGTGCTGGACTTCCAGAAGATGCAGTTGATGCAAAAAAACAAAGTAAATATGAAAGAATAGCAATGTTATATATGGCAGACAAAGAAAATATTGACAACTTGTGCATAAGATTCGATGCCATTGCCATATGCGCAAGCGAAAATAACCATGCTTTACTCCGTCATCATAAAGGCTGCTTTGATGGGCGCGGCTAAGACATATAGGTCTCAGGTTTGTACTTGCACGCTTCATGGTGTAAGTGCAATTCCTGTAACCGTCGAAATTGAAATTGGGCCTGGTCTTCCTGGTTTCCATATAGTTGGAATGGGAGATACTTCTGTTCAAGAGGCACGACAGCGAGTTAAAAGTGCGATTAAGTGTGCAGGTTTTGAGTATAAGAGCAATGCACATGTGGTAGTGAATTTAGCTCCTGCTTCTTTAAAAAAATATGGATCTGGCTTTGATTTGCCAATAGCTTTTGCGTATCTTAGTGCTTTAAATATGATTCCTAAGCATTTAATACAAGATAAATTAATTATTGGTGAGCTTGGTCTTGACGGTAGTGTTCATAATGTTAATGGGATTGTAGCTTGCGCGCTTAAGGCTAAGGAACTTGGTTACGATTTGATTTCGGCTAGCCCAACAGAAACTATGCCTAAGATTAAGGATTTGGTTCATTATTGTTTAGATGACCTTTTTAATTTGCGTGAGCACTTGCAAAATAATACAGATCTTAAAAAATATAAACATACTAACGGCAAAGATTTTAGAAAAAATAAATTAGATTATAAGGATGTCGTTGGTCAAAAAGTCGCTATAAGAGCACTAACAATTGCCGCTGCTGGGGGTCATGGTATTTTACTTTTTGGTCCTCCTGGATCTGGTAAATCAATGTTAGCTAAACGTTTTAATACAATTTTGCCTTCGTTGTTGCAGGATGAAATTTTAGAATGTGCAGTTATTCATTCTGTTGCAGGAGAAGATGTGTCTTCAATTGCTGCAGGTATTCGACCCTTTAGAAGTCCACATCATAGTGCAACAGTTCCATCTTTAGTAGGTGGGGGAACACCAATAAGGCCAGGTGAGGCATCGTTAGCCCATCTAGGAGTGTTATTTTTAGATGAACTCGGCGAGTTTTCAAATTCGTCTTTGCAAGCACTGCGGCAACCAATTGAAGATGGAGAAATATTATTGTGTCGTGCGGAAGGACGGGCGCGTTTTCCTGCTAAGTTTCAGTTGCTTGCAGCTTCTAATCCTTGTCCATGTGGCTTTCTTGGAGATAGACATCATGAATGCAGTTGCAATATTACTCAAATCAATCGATATAAATCTAAATTAGCAGGTCCAATAAAAGATCGTATTGATATGATTTGCGAAGTTCATAGAACGGATCCTGAACTTGTTTTAGATAGTGGCCAGGGAAAATCTTCTGCACAAATTTTAGAAGAAGTATTGAACGCAAGAGAATTTGCTAAAAAATACGATATTCAAGCCAAACACTTTTCTTCGCTTAAACCGAGTAATGTAATTGAGGAATGTAATCTAAGAAATGAACAAAAAAAGTTAC
>JAKSUU010000140.1 GCA_024408695.1 Coriobacteriales bacterium
ATATATTTATTATTTATCATTCTTTTTATAAAAAAATTAATTTATGAAATTCTCCACTAAAAGTAGAACAAAACGATTCTGTCTACGTGTATAATTGTAGTAAAGTTGTTGGATTTTTAGAAATGAATCAAGATACAATTGCATTAACAATTAAAAAAATGCGTGAAGGTGCACATTTGACTCAAATGCAACTTGCTACACAATTGGGAGTGACAGACAAAACGGTTTCTAAATGGGAGTGTGCAAAGGGATATCCAGATATTACAATGCTCGAAAAAATTGCTAGTGTGCTTGGAATATCTGTAAGTGAGTTAATTAGTGGCGTAACAGTAGAAAATAGCAATGTTTCTGCCAACATGATGCGTACAAAATTTTTTGTTTGTCCGGTTTGTGGCAATATTATCCATTCTACAGGCGACTTTGTTGCAAATTGTTGTGGTCTAACCTTGTCGAGTTTGCAAGTGCAGGCTTGTGATAATAAACATCAAATTTCCATAGAAAAAGTCGAAGATGAGTATTATTTGCATCTTGATCATCCTATGTCGAAAATTCATTATATAAGTTTTATTGTGGCACTTTCCCCAGATAGAATTCAGCTAGTTAAGTTTTATCCCGAAGGCAGTGCACAGGCGAGATTCAAAATAAATACCGTTAAAAAATTTATGTTTTACTGTAACCAAGATGGTTTTTTTGAATATACGCTCGGTAAAAAAAGTGTGATTAATATGCCTGAAGAAGTTTTTGATGAAAATAAGCAGGCTGACTATGACGTTCGTGCTAAACAGATTTGGGGTAATACTAAAGAATACAAGGAGTCTCAAGAAAAAATGAGCGGAATGTCGAAAGTAGATAAGCAAAATTTATCTGAAGATTTTATGCATTTATTTGCAGAGTTTAGCGAACTTAAGGAATTTGATCCTGCTAGTCCAAAAGTTCAAACCCAAGTAAAGAAACTTCAAGATTATATAAGTGAACATTTTTATAAATGTTCTGATGAAGTTTTAGCAGGTCTCGGTCAAATGTATGCTGCGGGTGGCGAATTTACTGAGAATATCGATAGAGTCGGTGGTTTGGGCACCGCTCAATTTACAGCAGATGCGATTTTCCAATATATCAAGTTTCATTAATATAAAGTCAATTTGGTAAATTAGATTTTTATAGAGAACAAATTTTTGGACTATATAAAACTATTTTAATTCTTTATATAAATTTTTCTTAAAATCTTTATATAGGGTTTAAGATAATTATGTTTTTAGTATTTGGTTTAGTATAGGAGTCTAATATGCACATTAAAGATTTTTTTCTAGATATTTCAATTAATAAAAAAATCCTAGTTACGCAGGGGGTCGCTCGTATTAATAACTTAATTTCAAGTTATGAAAAAGAGACAAAAAATATCACTAAAAATATTGACTGTGTCAACCTAGATTCAATACTTAATACTCTTTATATTTATTATGAATCGCTTAAAGGTTATAAGCCTCAAAAGACGATTATAGATAAAAAACTTGGTGCATATTTGTTGCGTGGTGTTGCAATAAAAAATACCAAAAAGCTTAAATATTTCAATGATGAAAACATGCTAACTGTAAAAACTTGCGAAGAAATCCACAATAAACTATACCTTATTAGATCTTGTGGTTTTAATGACAAACAAGATAAAAATGATCCACGCATAAAAGATATAGCCCTCTTGATTGACATGTACGAAAATGCTCTTGCTTCCAAAAAACTGCATGACAGACTTTCTTTGATTGACGAAATCACACAGCTTTTAGATACATCAAAAGATGCTAAACAAGACATAAAGCTTTGTTTTGGGGCTCAAATTTATTACATTCAAGAAGATACAGAAAAACTTGGAGAAAAAGAAATTGCTTTTCTTAAAAAAATTTGCAAATTATCTGGCTCTCAAAATCCAGCAATTAATATTTGGGAAATTGAGCCATCAATTGATGTTTTAAAAAACATTGTGCCTAAAGCAAAACTTTTTAAAGCTTACGGAAGCCAGAACGAAGCAAATTATATTGTTTATGACATTCTAAAAAATAATTACTCATTAAATGATGTTGCCATCTATTATAGTAACGATAAAAATGCTCAAGCTTTAGAGGCTGCATTTAGGTCCAAGTTGCTACCATTGTCTTTTACTTCAAATTTAAGTTTGCTTTCTAACCCATATTTATCACTTGCTCGTCGCATAATAAATTGGGCGAAAAATAATTTTTCAGAAACTTCTCTTGCACTTATATTTCAAAGCGATGCTTTGTCTATTGGCGCTAAAGATATAGATGGAAAATACACCAATAAACTAGGTGGTTGGCATTATTTATACCATGTGATTAGCGCAGAAGGGCGATTTAGCGATACCTTTACAATTGGCGATGGATACAAAAGAAATAGAGAATTTTTAGCTCACGAAAAACAATTACGATTAGACGCTAATAGAGAAAATCCTATGACTTGGGGCATGACATTACACGAGAAATTGCTTGATATTTTTGGTGAGGGAGACGAGCAATGTTTAAAGATAAGCCCCTATGAAATTTTTGTTCGTATTTTTGACTTTCTTCTAGATTATGCCCGCAATGGCAAACTAAAACGAACTAGTCTTAAGCAAATGGAACAATGCTTTTATGTTTTGCAAATGGACGAGCGCAAATTGGAATTTGCAGATTCTTTAGATTTTGTTGATGAATTGATGTCAAGATGCGGATTTGCACCAGACGAAGTAGCTAATTCAGTTATCGCTGAAAAAATTTCTGATTGGAAGTTTTTAAACCGGAATCATACTTATGTTATAGGTTTATCTTATGCCGACATGCAATTACAAACAAGGCAATCTCCTGTTTTAAGGGATTCAGAGATGCAGCAGTATCTTGGTTCAGGATTTAAACCAACTATTCAAAATAATTTAAAGTTACGTGATTCAAATATACTTCGAACTCTGTCAACATTTTCTGGCAATACGATCTCTTTCGGGTATTCCTCATTTGATGCGGCTACTTCTAAAGATCAAAGTCCGTCTACCTTTTTTTATGATCTTCTTTCTTATACAAACACCAAGCTTGATGATATACAAGAATTTTGCTATGGTAAACCCGATGATGATCTTAAAGTTTTGCCAGGTAAAAATAATTCCTTGGCACCAAAATTGCAGGAAAAATTTTCTGTAAGCAGACTCCAAGCTTTAATTGAATGCCCAAAGCAGTATTACTTTCAAAATGTTGCGAATATTCCCTGTGCAGACTTTTTTAAATTTGACCCAAAGGAATGGCTTGATCCATTGAATAAAGGAACATTATTCCATAGTATTGCCGAAGATTATATAAGCACTATTTTTGCGCTTGATGAAAAATTAGAAAATTATAAGAGTATTCGTGCGGGTTTATTAAAAAGTTTACCTGTGAAAGTTGATATAAATTTGCTAACATCGCTAGCTGATAAATATGCATATAAAATGGTTAGTGAATTTCCAAGTCCGTCAAAATATATTTTTGAAGAGGAAAAGTCTGAGTTACTAAAAGTATGTATTGCTTATTTTGATGAATGGCATAAAAACACACATAATGTGACAGTCGAAGAATCCAATAGATATAAAGGTAAAAATTATAATTTTGTTGGCTGGAGACCATTAATGGTCGAAAAAGAATTCAGTAAATTGCCATATGCGGTAGTTGAT
>JAKSUU010000141.1 GCA_024408695.1 Coriobacteriales bacterium
TAAAACTTTCTAGTGAATTACAAAAAGTACAAACAGGTAAAACACTTTATATTTTAGACGAGCCAACTACTGGTTTGCACTTTGAAGATGTTGCTGCTCTTCTTGAAGTTTTGCAACGACTTGTAGATGCAGGCAATACCGTAGTTGTTATTGAGCACAATATAGATGTAATTAAATGTGCAGATAAAATAATTGATTTAGGCCCAGAAGGAGGAGATGGCGGAGGCTACCTAATTGCCAATTGTACTCCTGAAGAACTAACAAAAATTAAAAATTCTTATACAGGTAAGTTTTTAAAGGGCGCATTATAGCCCCTTTAACATCGTGTTGTTCAAATGCGTTTTTTTGAACAAAAAGCAAAATATTCTATAATTAAATAAGATGAATTAAACGAAGCAATAAATGAAAGCAATCAAGAACATTCTTATAGTACTTATCATCATTTTACTCATTGGTATTTTTGCTGTTTTGGGTTTTTCCTATTTTTCCAAAACAAATATTGATTCTTTAAATACCCAGCTAGATAGCAATAATAAAGAATTACAAAAAATACAAGCAGAAAATGAACAACTGCAAAAACAAGCAGAAAGTAGCTATTTAGAATATAAAAATGCAAGTGGCCGTTTAGCATTTTTAGGTGCCGGAACTGGCAAAATTGCTTACCTAACATTTGACGATGGACCTACATATCAATACACACCAAAAATTCTTCAGACCTTAAAAGAAAAAGGGGCTTGCGCAACATGGTTTTGTTTGGCAAATACAAAACAATATCAATACATAAATCTTGACATTCTTCCTGAAATCGAAGCCGCAGGAAGCGCCGTTGGCATACATGATTGGGATCAAGATTCTTCCTATTCATACTATAAAGGTAGCGTAGACAACTACTTTACTAGTGATTTTAATAAAGCTAAAGAAGCCATAGAAGCAAAACTAAATCACGAAGTAAAAATCATGCGATTTGCTGGAGGGTCTTCAACAATCGGTTTTTATAACAAGGCAAATAAAACTGCTCTTCCTATAGAAGTACTTAACAGAGGCTATCAATATTTCGACTGGAATGTTACTGGTTTAGATAGTAGCTCCGAACTCTTTGTAAATGGCGCAACTCCAACACAAAGAATAGTGCAAGAAGTATTAAATGGCGCAAAGAAATTTGCAGAATCTAATTCACCAATCAATATTTTGTTGCACGACACTGCAGGAAAATCCACTACTCCAGATGCTGTTGGGCCAATTATAGATGGTCTTAAAGAAATGGGCTACACATTTAAAGTATGTGATTATGACACTCCTGGTTTTTATCAGATGGCTCTATTTTAATTGATGGTGAAACATGCAAATGGAAAACAATAGAAACAGTAATTATAGTAGACATTCTAGGCCTCAAAGTCCTTCTGCAAAAACAGGAGGCCGACTAAACTATAGCAATAGTTATAGACAAGCTACTCCACGCATGCAAAACACAAAGGCAAGGCATAATTCGCCGACTACACAAAGATCTATTGATCCAAAAAATGTTTCAAATGAACAGGCTAGTTATCGCCAATCATCAAGACAAAAACTAAATGTAAATAACTACTCAAGGGCACGCTATTCTAATGGCCAGTCAGATATTGCAGCTGCAAATAGAAACATAAGAAAGGCAACTTCAAAAAAAACCATAATTATACTTGCATCAGCATGTTTGGTTTTATTAATTGCCTTTGGAATACTTGTAGCGATTAACATTTCAAAGTTCCAATCATATTCAGATTTGCAAAATCAAGTAACACAAACTAGTCAACAGGTTGAACAAATTAAAAAGGAAAACGAAGAATTGCAACAAAAATATGCCCCTTATAAAGACACTATAGACAAATACAATGCTGTAAAAAATTCTCAATAAATGTCTATTTTGCTGTCATTTTGAGTATGTCAAAAAGACGACTTAAATAAGCGCTAAAGTCTTCAACATCAACACAACTATCAAAATTCTTTATCAACAAATTCTTTTGCGTTTTCTTGTAATTAAATTTAAGTTCCTTATATTTTTTATAAGACTTGCAACTTGCCAATAATTGCAAGTAAAAATTCTCCTCCACTCCAAATATTGAAACGCTTGTTGTGCTTTGAGAGATTTGATTAATTTTTAAAATAGTGCAAAATATTTTTATTTTTGCCCGTATAAGCAGATTTTTGACACTTTCTGGTAAATCGCCATATTTTCGTTTAAGTTCAGTTTTTATAACACTTACATCCTTTAAAGTTTTTGCAAAAGCAATTTTTCTATAATACAAGATCATTTTTTCGATATTTTGTACATAATCTGGAGGTATGAAAAATTGGCCTTTTAAATCTAAGGCAACATCAAAATCCATATTATAACTTTGATCTTTATTTTTAGATGTATTTATAGCGTTGCTTAAAATATCTGCAAATAAATCAAAACCAATAGAGGCAACATTGCCACTTTGCTTTGCGCCAAGCAGAGTTCCCGCGCCTCTAATTTCTAAATCTCGCATAGCAATTTTTAAACCAGATGCAATGTCATCAAATTCATCTATGGCACTTAAACGTTCATATGCTTGTTTAGACAAAGCTGCATTTTTGGGGTAAAAAAAGTATGCATAAGCTTGTTTATTTGACCGCCCCACGCGCCCTTTTAATTGATACATTTGAGCAAGACCTAAATTTTGAGCATTATCAATAATCAAAGTATTAGTATAAGGATTGTCAATGCCACTTTCTACAATTGTTGTAGATAATAAAACATCATATTCTTTTGCAACAAAATGTTCCATTATGTCTTCTAATTGCTTAGAAGAAAGCGAGCCGTGAGCTACAGCAATACGAACATCTGGAAGAAGCTTTTGTAACTCATTTTTTACATCCTCAATACCTTTTATTCTATTGCTAATATAATAAACTTGACCATTACGCATCATTTCAACTTTTATTGCTTGACAGATTATATTTTCATCATATTCACCAACATGAACCTTAATTGGTTTTCGGTTTTTAGGCGGTGTTGTTATAACCGACATATCTCTAACTCCACTTAAAGCCATTTGCAAAGTACGAGGAATGGGGGTTGCACTTAAAGTTAAAACATCTACATATTCTCTCAAATTTTTAAGATGTTCTTTATGAGCAACACCAAATCTTTGCTCCTCATCAATAATAACAAGGCCAAGCCTGCATGGACAAACATCACTACTTAAAAGCCTATGTGTTCCAACTAGAATATCAATATTTCCATCACTGAAATCTTGTAAAATTTTTCTTTGTTCAGACTTGGTTTTAAAACGCGAAAGCACATCTACAAAAATTCCAAAATCACAAAAACGTTCAAAAAAAGTATTAAAATGCTGCTGCGCCAAAATTGTTGTAGGGCACAAAAACATAACCTGGCGCCCATTTATAACAGCTTTAAATGCGGCTCTCAAGGCAACCTCTGTTTTACCAAAACCAACATCTCCACAAATCAATCTATCCATTGGACGACGGCTAAGCATGTCATTTTTTACATCTTCAATAGCCTGCAATTGATCGGGGGTTTCTTTATAAGGAAAAATCTTTTCCATATCTTTTTGATAACTATCGTCTTTTGGATAACTCAAGCCAATGGCCGATGCGCGCCTTGAATATAAATCTAAAACATCAAAGGCAA
>JAKSUU010000142.1 GCA_024408695.1 Coriobacteriales bacterium
TTACCTAAGTATAGAAATACTGGAATAAATCACAACATATACTTAGAATAATTGCCCTTATAAGTTGTAATTTTGCAATTATCGATTTCGAAAATAGTATTTGCCATGCCATCCAAAAATGCACGATCGTGACTAACGAGCAAGATTGCACCCTTGAAATTTCGAATATAGGATTCAAGCCAAGCAACACTTTCAAGATCAAGATGATTTGTAGGCTCATCTAGAAGCAAAAGATCTGGGGCTTTAAGTAATACTTTTGCAAGAGAAATGCGCATTTGCCAACCACCACTAAATTCTTGTGTTTTTTGCATAATGCTGTGCTCATTAAAACCAAGACCAAATAAAACCATGCGCGCATTAGTTTCTAAATTGTATCCGTCTAAGGCCTCAAAACGACTGCGCAAGTTTCCGTAGCGGTCAAGCAACCTGTAAGTTTCTTGCTCGCTTGCCTGGCCGCTATCAAGATGCTTTTCTACTTCTTCTAGCTCTTGTTTTAAATCCACAATTTCTTTTGCACTATTTAAAACTTCTTCTAAAACATTGGCATCCTTAAGACCGATTGATTCTTGCTCTAAATATCCAAGGCGCACGCCCTTAGCAAAAACGATGTCTCCGCTATCTTTTGATTCTTGCCCACTGATTATGTTCAAAAGAGTGGTTTTACCTGCGCCATTAGGACCAACAAGCGCAATTCGTGAATTGTCTTCAATATGAAAAGAGGCGTTTTCTAAAATTGTGCGCCCACCAAAAGATTTATTAAGACTATTTACGTTTAAGATCATTCGATTGAAAACCTTTATTAGCCGATACTTGATTTTTTATGCTATTAGTGAAATTGGTACAAAAAATACCTGATATGTTTTGTACCAATTCGCAGGTCAAGGGTAACATTTTATTCAATTCCCGTAAAACAATAAGTACAAAGTTTACAAGCCTTAAGCCCAATAGCCTCAATAAGACCCTCTATGCTTTGAAAATCGAGAGAACTAAATTTTAAGTCTTTACAAATTTCTTTGACCATACATTTATGCTTAGAAGATTTTGTGTCTAAATATTCTTGTGGATTTTCGAGTTTATCTGTGCCTTCCATTTGAGATACAGTACGTCGGGCGATGAGCTCCATCTCCGATTTTGCACGCGTAAAACTTAAATACTTACAAGAATATAAAATTGGCGGGCATGCAGAACGCATATGAACATTTTTAGCACCGCATTCATATAAAAAGTCAACAGTCTTTTTAAGCTGAGTCCCTCGGACAATAGAGTCATCAACAAAAAGTAAATCTTTGTCTTTGATAAGCTCAGTTACAGGAATTTGCTTCATTTTTGCTATGCGATTGCGATCGATTTGATCACTAGGTGTAAAAGAACGAGACCAGCTAGGAGTATATTTTACAAATGGACGAGTAAAATCGATTTGAGCACGTTTTGCAAAACCAATTGCATGCGGAATACCGCTATCTGGCACTCCTGCTACACTATCAAGATGAGGCAGGCCATCACCATCGATTTCATTTTGCGCCATTATCTCACCATTTTTATAGCGAGTAACTTCAACATTTTTGCCTTCATAAATAGAGTTGGGATAACCGTAATAGACCCATAAAAATGAACAAATTTTTAAATCGTTTGTTGCAGGGCTAAGAACTTCGAATTTGTCTGTGGTAAAACTAACTATTTCTCCTGGTCCTAAATCGTAAAAATCATCAAAACCAAGTTTTTTGTAAGCAAAATGTTCAAGTGCGACACAGTAACCAGTGTCATTTTTACCAATCTTTATAGGAAGACGACCATAAGGATCACGTGAAGCTATAATGTTTGCATCTTGTGTCACGATCAAAAGAGAAATTGAGCCATCTATGATGTCTTGAGCATATTTTATGCCGGATACAAAATCTTTTTTTTGATTGATAATATATGCGATGAGCTCATTATCATTAACTTTGCCGTCTCCCATTGCCATAAATTGAGCGCCAACGCCTTTGAGATGCTTATCGATAATTTCTTGAGAATTATTAATATTGCCAACACTACAAAGACAAAATACGCCTAAGTGAGACTTAAAAACAAGTGGCTGGGGGTCTGAGTCGCTTATGCAACCAACACCAATATTTCCACTAAATTTATTTAATTCGCCATCAAAACGTGCTCTAAAAGGCATGTTTGTAATTGAATGAATTTGGCGTACGAATGTTTTGTCATCTTTTAAAAAAGCCATGCCGGCATTTTTTGTGCCTAGATGAGAGTGATAGTCGGTACCAAAAAATACATTAAAAACTGTGGAATCTGTGCTTGCGCACCCAAAAAAGCCACCCATTGGATCTCCTAAATTTTTCTATATAAATTATACGACATTTGAAACTTTAAGTTTTAGCATTAAGGCTAAAATACTGTCAATTACAAAGCGAAGTTTTTAGATTGTGCAAAATTCCGATGTAAATACAAGTAGCGAGGACAAAGTTGTCTATAAAAAAGTAATACATCAAATGCAATTTTAGGAGTGATGGGCTCATATACGAAAGAGAGCTGACCATTTTTACAAGAGTGGAGCGATAATTAAGTGTAGTGGCGAAGCGCTGCCATAAAAATGGAAAATGAAGAGCATTTTTGGAATAGGGAGCACTATAATTAAGTGTTTTTATGCCCCCCCCCATAAATGCAAAGAGGCAGACCAGGTGGTCTGCCTCTTCTAAAAGTCAATTATGAACAAAATTATTCAGCGCCGTAATCGCGATTGATTGTGCCGTCAACTTTAATACCAGGGCTCATTGTGCTCGTAAGATAAACACTTTTTACATAACGACCCTTTGCAGCAGCTGGTTTTGCGCGCAAAATTTCATCAAATAAAGCACCGTAGTTTGCAATTAAATCTTCATTACTGAATGACTTTTTACCAATAATGCAATGACAAATACCAAATCTGTCTGCACGATATTCAACCTTACCACCTTTGACCTCGGCAATTGCCTTAGCAACATCTTGAGTAACTGTTCCAAGCTTTGGATTTGGCATTAGACTACGAGGACCAAGGATTTTACCAAGCTTGCCAACCTTGCTCATCATATCAGGTGTTGCAATGGTCGCATCAAAATCAATTTTACCTTTTTGGATATCTTCTACAAGATCATCACTTCCGACGATGTCAGCGCCTGCATCACGAGCAGCCTGAGCTTTTTCGCCTTCTGCAAATACAGCAACGCGAACAGTTTTACCTGTGCCAGCAGGAAGGGAAATTGATCCGCGGACTTGTTGGTCTGCTTGACGAGTGTCAAGACCTAGGCGAATGTGAACTTCAACAGTTTCGTCGAATTTTGCACTAGGTAATTCTTTAAGAAGAGTGATTGCCTGAAGTGGTGTGTAAAGTTTTTCTTTGTCGATTTTTTCGACCGCACTAGCGTAGTTTTTAGATACTTTTTTCATTTTTCCTCCTTGTGGTATTGCGAGCCTAGGCTCTCCCACTTATATTAACAGCCCTATGCTGTTAATGACTAATTTTTGGATCAGAGGCTGCTTTCGCGACCCAATTGAATCAGGTGCTACGTCTCCGTGACCCACGCACTAATCTTAAAGTGCGCCTTCTTCTACCTTAACACCCAT
>JAKSUU010000143.1 GCA_024408695.1 Coriobacteriales bacterium
CCCAACTCGCAACTATCAAGACAATGCTTCTCCAAATGATTCTAAGCTCAACTTGTTGTCCGAAAAACTTTGGAACAACACTAAAAAATACAAGGTAAAACGTCACGCATGCTATGGTTGCCAAATTGGTTGTCATAAAGTTGTAGAGATGGACGGCATTGAAATTGGCGAGATCGAATACGAAACAGTTGGCGCTTTTGGTGGCCGCTGCGCACTCGATGACTTCGAGCCTATTTGTAAATGCAATTATTACTGCAGCATTTATGGCATGGATACAATTTCCACAGGTACTATCGTTGGTATGGCCATGGAGTGCTATGAACGCGGAATCATTACAAAAGATGATTTAGATGGTCTAGATCTTCACTTTGGAAATGGCGAAGCAGCTGCTGAGCTCATTAAAAAGATGGCACTTCGTGAAGGCTGCGGTGACATTTGGGCAGATGGTTGCGATGTTGCTGCAGAAAAAATTGGTGGCGATGCTAAAAAATATGCAATGACTTGTAAAGGTCTTGAACTTTCTGCATCTGACCCTCGTGCATCCACTGGTATGGTTGTATCTTTTGGTACAAGTGAACGCGGTGCTTGCCACATGCGTCCATATGCTGCTACTTGCGACGCACTCGGTTATAACTTTGAAGACATTGGAATTATGGATGTTCCAGATCCTGTCGATGACACTGCAGATAAAACATGGGTTAAATCCTTAAAGGAAATTTTTGTTTCTACAAACTTAGTTGGTATTTGCGATTTTGATGTTATCAACTGTGAACTTAAAGCTACAACTTTAGCACAGGTTTATAGCGCTGCAACAGGTCGCACAATCGATCGCGAAGAACTTCTTAAAGCTGCAGAGCGTTGCATTGCTCTTGAACGTGCAATTAACTATGAGCGTGGATTCCGTCGCGAAGACGACAAACTCCCTGAGCGTTTTTCAAAAGAACCAGCAACTTATGGTGATGCAAAAGGTCGCACGATTGACAACGAAGCAGCTCTCGATGGTTATTACAAAGCTTGCGATTACGATCCAGAGCTTGCCATTCCCACTATGGCAAAGTTTGAAGAACTTGGCCTTGCTGAAATCGGCAAACGCGTCTACGCCTAAATGATGCACAGGTGATGCACAGGGACGTAGACATTACATCATTTTGATGCACAAGTGGTTTTGTCGCCACATCAATAAAAATGCCCCTTCAAATTGTGGAGGGGTATTTTTTGGGTAAGCCTCAACCAGGATCCATTGAAGAATACATTTGCTTACCTGCAACTCCTAATTGTGTGATCATTGCTTATCTTCGCAAAAAAAGATAATTCTTACAATTGCAGATAATGTTGCAGGGATTGTTAAATTGACTGTTTTTGCTATACCCACGCGTACTGTGTTTGCTGATATTTTTCAGGTAAGCCTTACAATCGGGCGAGCTAAAGAGTTTAAAGGTCCTGCTACAGAGATATTCAAGCATTATGCAGATTATATGAGAGAGCTGCTAAAAAATAGAGCATAATCAATAGGCCTATTTATTTTAGACGATAGATTTTGTAGTTTATTTTTGGTGAATAGGGGGGGCTATTCTTGTGCTCAATAAAATGGAGGGCCGAGGCGAACAGTAGGCGAACAGTAGGGACTTAAGGCAACTGTTATATTTTGCGCTGGCACGCATCCCGCCTGCAAAATATAACACCGGTATAACACCGGGGACTTAAGGCAACTGTTATATTTTGCGTAACGTCTGTCTTTTTGCTATAGCACCAGGGACTTAAGGCAAAGTGGCATCTGTAAAACATGTCTTGCCTTGTTTAGTTGTATTCTTAAACTCTACAGTAAAAGTGCCTTTTTACTAATTCTATTATTACTTATATTATAATTAATAATAAAAATTATATGTTGTCAATTTAAATGGAGAGGTATATATGGATTTTAAAAAATTATTAAAAAAATTTTTTATTTCATTTGTTTGCGTGTTGATGCTCGTTGCATATTTCCCAGCCAACTGCTTTATTGCAAAAGGAAGCGATAAGTTAAAGCAAGATACTGACATTTACGAGGATCAGTTTACCGAAGAAGTTCAAAAAGAAAACAATTTATTTACTACACTTCTTAATTACTTTGATGCTTTACCTAGTGATGATGATATCAATGCTTTAACAAATGAAGAAGATTTGTTAAATGTAAAAAATCAAATTTCTTATATTCAAAATTACTATAAAAATGCTACAAGCCCCGAAACTGTTGCAAATTCAATGAATGTTTCTATAGAAGAGCTAAATGAGAATAATTTTTTAACTGAAGCTAACAAAAATGAATATCAAAGCAATATCCTTCCTATTTTAGATGACAAATTAGATCTTATTAATGACAGACTTGAATTTATTGATTACGAAAAATTTTCTAATATTATTAAAAATGCAATTACTCAAGAACAATTCAAAAATGCCTCACAAGAATTTAAAGATATTATCAATCTAATTAATTCTCTTCCTTTAAGTTATGATGAAATTGATGGATTTAAAATAGAAAATTGTTCTTCTGATGAAACTTCTTCTCTTGTAAGTCTTATTGCTATAATAATTCCAAGCAAAGCAGAAGCATTGTCGCAAGAAGAAAAATCAATCTATGATTTAGCCTTTGATCCATTGATGGGTTTCGATGGCAGTATCTATACTTTGTTAAACGCATCAAGAATGGAGTTAAATGATACCTTTGACGCGCTTAATCCTGTAACAATTGTTGTTGATAATATTTCGACTAATCCAGGTGATGATGTTCCAACTTTTACAAGCACTGTTACTGGTGAGATCTCCGGCATGGCAATAGGTACCATTACCTATGTTGTTAAAGATGCCGATGGCAATGTGGTTGCAGACCCTTCAACTTTAAAAAGCACTAGTGGCTCATATACAGTTGAACCAGTTGTTACAGGTGGTGATGCAAGCTATGAATATACACTTACACCTGGTATTTGGAAAGTTAAGCTAAAAAATACATTAACTTATACGGCGAAATCAACAAACCATGTTTATACTACTGGTAGTGTATCCTATAGCGTAAGTGGTAAAAATTTTAGTATAAAAGGCACTTTAACTTGGGAAAAAGGTGCTGGTAACGACAGCCAATTATATATTAATAAGATAACGAATACGAGCCTGCATTTTACTCAAAAAGGAAAGCCTGTTGGATCGTATAAGTTATATTTTACAGTTCGCGACTCAGGTAACGATGATTATGCCCCAGCTTCGCTTTCTTCATACTACACAGTTAAAGTTACTAAAGCTGGCAATACAATAGCTATAGCTGAACAAAGTTTATCAGCCAATTATAGTGGTTTAAGTGATGCTACAACAGATGCTTTAAATCCAGGTGTAACTAATACGAAGGGAGTTTTAACCTATTCATATATTTCTGCCGCAGATGCCTCTGGTGCAGATGCTACTTCATGTTTCTCAATAGGTGATGCATCAACTGGTAAGATTAAATATTCTGCTGATACTCCACTTGGTACATATACTTTAAATATGCATGTAAAGGATAGTGGTGGCAACAATTATAATGCTGCCGAAGCAGATTTTGTTACTGTATTAACTATAAACAAAAC
>JAKSUU010000144.1 GCA_024408695.1 Coriobacteriales bacterium
CAAATACGGGTGGCATGGGTGCTTATAGTCCTGTTCCTTGTGTAGATAGCGACACTCAAGCAAAAATGATTGAGATTATGAAACGTGCTGCTATTGCAACTGCAGATGAAGGAATCGACTACAAAGGTTGCCTATATGGTGGCTTTATGATAACTAGTCAAGGGCCAAAACTTTTGGAGTTCAATGCTCGTTTTGGTGACCCCGAAACACAAATTGTTTTACCTCGCTTAAAAAGTGATTTATGCGAATACTTATATGCTTGTGCTTGTGGTAAGCTATCTAGTCTTGCGCCCATGGAATGGGATAAGCGATGCTGCGTAGGCGTTGTTTTGGCAAGCGACGGCTATCCGGTTAAATATGCCAAAGACAAACCAGTGAAAATTGACAAAGCTTTAAAAACATGTGATGACATTGTTGTTTACCATGCCGGAACAAAGCAAGATGCAAAGGGTAAACTTAAAACAAGTGGGGGTCGTGTATTTTGTGTTAGTGCCTTGGGTGACACATTCAAAAGCGCGCAAAAAAAATCTTATGATGCTTGTAAAAAAGTTGAATTTTCAAATAAGTTCAATCGCACAGACATTGCTAAGCGAGCAATTTGTGATGTTTGTATAATCATTGGGTCTGCTAGTGACAAAGACGTAGTTTGGCCATGTCTTGAAACTTTAAATGCGTTTGAAGTTTCATATGATTTCAATGTGATTTCTGCTCATAGACATCCAGAAAAATTATCTGCTAAAATTAAAGAAGCTACAAAAAATGATTGCAAGATATTTATTGCTGCTGCTGGCAAAGCTGCACATTTAGCTGGTGTTATAGCCTCTCAAACAGATAAACCTGTTATTGCTATTCCTGTTAAAACTAGCGATCTTGGTGGCATGGATTCACTTCTTTCCACGGTACAAATGCCTTCGGGCGTGCCAGTTGCAACAGTTGCAATTAATGGATCAAAAAACGCTGCTCTTTTGGCTGTGCAAATGCTAAGCATTTCAAATACGACTCTTTCTGCAAAATTTAAAGATTTTAAAACTAATCTTTAATTAAATTTGAACATTATAAAAGTAAAACATATTCACTTCAAAAAAGGAAGCGTTGATTTTGAGCTTGCTTGTGATTTTGACAATCGCAAGGTTAGCCCAAAATTAGCAAAGTTAATTTTAGATTACGTGCCTAGTATAGGTGAACAGATTTGTGTAAATGATAAAAGCGAGTACTTTAAAGATGAAATTGTAGGCACCGAACTTGCGCATTTAGTTGAGCATCTTTTAATAGAGATTCAGGGTTCAGTTTATAAGAATCATGTGTTTAAAGGGCATACTTCCTGGGCAGATGAAATTGCAAATACTAAAGCGCATGGTTATACACTCATGACAACAAACGTTGATTATTTAGAGTCTAAGATTGTTGTTCATGCACTAAAAGAAGCAATCTATATTGTTACTTCTATTTACAATGGCAAGTCTTTGAGGCCATTTAGTGATATAATAAATGATTTACAAGACTTATCAAAATTTAATTAGTTGGGGTAAAATGTCAACTTCAAAAATACAATTTGATAACTTTGAATCTTCTTATTCAAATAGAATGCAAAGTATGCGTTCTTCTGCAGTGCGCGATTTGTTTGCTGCAGCATCAAGAAGCGATATTATTTCATTGTCTGGAGGAATGCCTGATATCTCAGTTCTACCTCTTGACCAGGTTGCAAAGGCCGCTAGTGACTCAATAAAAGAAGAAGGTCTTCAGGCCCTGCAATATGGTTCGACTAATGGTAGAGTGCAAACTAGGCAATTAGTATGCGATCTTGTTAAAGATTTTTTTATTAAGGCCAAACCAGAAGACGTAATAATAACTTCGGGCGCTCAACAAGCTTTAGATTTAATTGGAAAAGTTTTTATAAATCCTGGTGATACGATTTTGGTCGAGGCCCCAACTTATTTAGGTGCCTTGCAGGCCTTTAGTGCCTACGAACCTAATATTGTTTCGGTGGAAATGGATCACAGTGGTTTAATTATCGAAGAGCTAGAAGCTACTTTAGAAAAATTAGGACGTGCAAGTAAGCCAAAGTTTTTGTATACAATTCCTTCTTTTCAAAATCCAACTGGTGTTAGTCTAACAGTTGAACGCAGGCACAAACTTGTTGATGTCTGTGCAAAATATAATGTTGTTATTATTGAAGACAATCCATATGGACGTATTCATTTTAATGATGAGGTTTTGCCAACATTAAAGTCTCTTGATAATAATGTTGTATATCTTGGCACCGTAAGCAAGGTTTTTGCTCCTGGCTTAAGATGTGGATGCATTATTGCACCGCCCGGTATTTTGGCCAAAATCAACCTTGCAAAACAGGGCGGGGATCTTTGTGGAAGCGCCATGTGTCAAGTTATGGTTGAACACTATTTTCACGATACAGACTGGCGTGGCACTATGAAAAAAATTATTCCAGTTTATGAAGAGCGCAAAAACGCAATACTTAATGCTCTCGATAAATATTTTCCACCCGAAGCCAGTTGGACAAAGCCAGAAGGTGGACTTTTTATTTGGGTTATGCTTCCTTCTTTTATTAATACAGATGAACTATTAAATGTTGCTTTAGATAATGGGGTGACCTTTGCACCAGGTAGTGGCTTTTATCCAGGTGGTCATGCAAAGTCATCTTTTAGAATGGCATTTTGTTTTGAAGAACCAAAAAATCTTGATATTGCAGTAAAAAGACTTGCAGATGTAATAAATGAACGTTTAGACCTTTATCGCGCCTTTGTTAAGGCTGGCGTACTTAAAGAGTAATGGAGGATGCATGAAAGTTGCAGTTTTAATGGGTGGAAAAAGCCACGAAAGAGAATTTTCACTTATAAGTGGTAAGAATGTTTGCGATGCATTAGAGAGTGCAGGACATACCGTTTTGCCCCTCGATACTGTTCCAGAACTTACTCAAACCTTGTTGCAAGAAAAACCAGATGTTGCATATAACGCACTTCATGGCACCCTTGGTGAGGACGGCACAATACAAGCTTTGTGTGATTTACTTAATATTCCTTTATTGGGCTGCTCTACAAATGTTTGCAGACTAACTTGGAACAAATCAACTCTTAAAGCCACTCTAAATCGTTACTATTCTTCTATAGGAAAAGATATGTTTGCGCACCCAATACCCGGCATTTGTTTGTCCGAAGCGTGTTTTAAAGATATGGGCGCTGCCAATGCTCTTGATTTATTTAAGCATGCCATAGGATGTGACTTTCCGTATGCAGTTAAACCTGCACATTGTGGTTCTGCGCTTGGTATTTCTAAGGCTAACAATATAGAAGAACTTGCAAAAGCCCTGCTTTTAGCTTATTCATTTGATAAAGAATGTATTATTGAAAAATGGATAGATGGCGTTCAACTTGCAGTTGCTGTTATTGGTTCAGGTGAAGATGCATATGCTCTTCCTCCTTTAGAGATTGTTGCGCGTGGTGAGTTTTACGATACTCAAGCACGCATACAAGATGACCTTGCAGATTTTTATTCTCCAGCACGTCTTAGCTCTTTAAGTAAAGATGAGGCACAGGCTAATT
>JAKSUU010000145.1 GCA_024408695.1 Coriobacteriales bacterium
TGCTATTCCTAACTTTGATTACACGCTAGAACAAAAAGTTGAAGGTATAAAAAAGGGTCAAGAGGTTTTTGCATCTCGTGGGTTTACTTATGTTTGTGATTGTATGGCAGACTACGAAGCCTATGATATTTTTGACAAGATGGCAAAAGAAGGCGTGCTAAATCTGCGCGTGGATGGTGTCTATAATATTAATGATGCTACTCGTGATGCCGACCTCGAATACACAAAGGCAAACTTAGGCAAATATGATGTAGATGACCTTGTAAAAGTTGACACTGCAAAATATTTTGTTGATGGTGATTTGGCGATGTTTGAGCCATATTTAGATGAATATAATGCTCAAAATGGCAAACCTTCAGGTTATGGCACAAGCGAATGTTTGCTTTGGGATTTAGATCATCTTGAACAGTCTATGACAGATGTCCAGAGTCTTGGCTTAAAGATTCACGTCCATGCAATGGGTGATCTTGGTGCTCAGGTGAGTATTGATCGCATGAACGCTGCTAAAGAATGTGACCCAACAGGCAAGGTTCGCAACATTCTTGCACATTGCTCTTATGTTGCAGATGAAGAAAAAGATAAAATGGCAAAGGGCGGAATAATTGCAAGCATTCAACCACAATGGGAGTTAGAGCATATTGAATTAAGCGATATTACTGCTAAAATGATGGGTATGGATCGCTTCTATCAGGTTTATCCAAATAAAAGTTTTGTTGACCGTGGCGTTGTTACTGCTTATGGTTCAGATTTTTCGGTTAACGAATCTTTACCTTTAGCTGGTATTTACACGGCAATAAAAAGATTGCCAGATAAAACTCATGCAATGTATGAAGCAGCAAAAAATCTTGATACCATGAACCCTGCTGAGTGTGTAAGCCTTAAAGATGCGATTATGGGTTATACAATTTATCCTGCTTATCAGTTCCACCGCGAAGACATAACAGGAAGTCTTGAACTTGGCAAAAGCGCAGATATGGTTATTTTTGCTGAAAACATCGAGGCAATTGATGTTGAAGACATTCCAACAATGACCGTTAAAGAAACTGTATTTAAAGGCAAAACAAGTTATAAAGCATAATTAAATTAATTTTTAATGTTAATATGTTTTTAGTGCTTCTAAATTTAAATAGAAGTATTGGAATAATAAATGTTCCCCTAGAGAAAAGGAGAAAAAATGTCAAACGAAACAAAGGCTGACTTAGTAGTATATGGAAAAATTTATACTGCTGAAAAAGAAAATGATGGGCTTTGTGATGCCTTTGCCGTCAAGGACGGAAAGTTTATCTATGTAGGTGATAAAGCAGGAGCAGCTGCTTTTATTGATGAGTGCAAAACAAAGGTAATTGACAACACAGACAAAGGTCTAATTATTCCTGGCTGTACAGAAGGTCATGGCCACTTTATTGGCATTGATGCTTTAGTTAGAATGATGCCAGCATATTTTGAATCAGACTATAAAAAAGTCCTTGATGTTATTAGCGAAAAACTTAAAGAAGATCCAAACATGAAGTTTTTTATGTCTTGGGGTTTTGATTATCAAACATTTGTCCAAAATATTGATAAAGACAAATGCTATGCAGAAGAAATTGAAGCTGTTGCTCCTGGCATCCCAGTTGTCATGTTTGATGCCTCTGGTCATCAGGCATTATGCAATACTACTGCGTTAAAAAAGGCTGGCATTGCTGATGGACAAAAAGTTAGGGGTGGAAACATCTACTTAACTAATAGTGGCGTTCCAAATGGACTCCTTTCTGATGAGGTAGTTTGTTTTGTTGTAGGCAATGCTATTGATCTTTCAAGTTTAGGCCCCGAAACCTTTGAAACAGCTTGCAAAAGCGCAATTGCAACCTTAAATCAAAGAGGTTTTACTAATTATTATGATTGTTATATTAATTTCATTGGCGATGTCGATTTTTATCCATGTATAAAAGAGATGGATGAAAATGGCACTTTAAACTGTAATGTTACCTCGACTTATACTATTCGTAGCTATGAGTCTGATAAAACGCAAGAAAAAACAGATTATTTAATCGAACAAGGCGAAAAATATAAATCAGAGCACTTTAATCCTTTACACTTAAAACTTTTTGCAGATGGTGTTGTAGAAGCAAGAACTGGCTGGTTATTAGATGAATATCCTGGTGCTGAACCTGGTCAAGAACATGGTAATATGGTATGGAAACCAGAAGAACTTAAAAAGATTGTAGCTTATGCAAATTCAAAAGGAATTCCAGTTCATACCCATACTTTTGGCGACGCTGCCTGCAAAGCTGTAATAGATGCATATATTTATGGTGAAGAATTTTCTGATAAACATATTCACAATAGCCTAGCTCATGTTCGCAACATTACTGACGAAGACATTGAACGTTGCGGTGCTCATAATATTGGTATTGCAGAAAATTTGATATGGCATGCCATGGATATGCCTGAAGAGCAATGGAAAGAAACTTTAGAACTTGCAAACGCAACGTTTCCAGCTGGAATCTTTGAAAATGGCTATCCAATGAAAAGTCTTATAGATAAAGGAATCATTGTTACTTCTTCTACTGATGCTCCATGTGCTGAGGCTCTCGAAGGCAACATTTTGAATATTATTGAAGTGTCTGTAACAGGTCAATCTCCAGAAGAAGAAGGCATTCCATATAACACAAAAGAGTTGTTAAGCATTCGCGAAGTTCTTGAATGTCTTACGATTAATGGCGCGCGCCAGCTCGAAATCGATGATAAATGTGGCTCTATTAAACAGGGTAAAAATGCCGACTTTGTAATTTTGGATAAAGATTTTCTAGATTACCAAGGCGAAGAATTAAGAACAATTCACAACACAAAGATTAAAAGTGTATATTTTGAAGGCAACGAGGTATATAGCGGATAGTAAATCTGCTTAATATGTTATAATCTTTGCAATGCAAATTTTCAAATTGTTTTAGAAGGGAACAAACATGAAAAAAGTTCTAAAAAATGCAAAAATTTACACCGTTAATGCTAACCGTGATTGGGCAGAAGCCGTAGTTATTGACGATGACAAAATACTATTTGTCGGTACAAATGACGGCGCGGATGCTTACATCGATGACAACACACAAGTCCAGGACATGGAAGGTAAAATGATTTTACCTGGCTTTATTGAAGGTCACATTCACACTTTTGGCGCTGGTGTTATTCCTGCTGGTATTCCTTTAGCTGGCCTTATGTCAAAGGAAGAAATTTTTGCTTCAATTAAAAATTATGTTGCCGAACATCCAGATGACGATTGCTATTTTGGTGTTGGCTGGTATGAAAAACTTTTTGGTGATGAAGGTCCAAACAAGCGCGATCTTGATGCGATTACAGACAAACCAATGGCATTAATGTCTGCAAGTTGCCATACTTGTTGGGCAAATAGCAAGGCACTCGAAATTGCTGGTATTACAAAAGACACACCAGACCCAATCCCTAATGTTCAATTTTATATGAGAGATGAGAATGGCGAACCTACAGGTTATTGCATCGAAAACAAGCCTCTGAAC
>JAKSUU010000146.1 GCA_024408695.1 Coriobacteriales bacterium
AGTTATCATAATCTTAATCCAGGATGGTGGTGTCTTTTGTCTAAAACATCCTGTATATGCAGAAAAGTCTTTTCCAAAAGTATCTCCAGGAACCATAACGCACCAAGGAAATGAGTCTTTATATCTAGGGTCTTTATTTTTACATAATCTTCCTTTTATAAAACTTTGTCCAAGAAATTGAAAATGTAGAAAAATCTGGAGTCCATTTTGTTAAAAACGCGATTGTTGGAAAACTTTATAGTATTGATGAGCTTTTAGGCGAGCGTGGTTTTGATGCTGTTTTTATAGGCATTGGAGCAGGTGTTCCTTCATATTTAAATATTTCAGGCGAATCTTTAAATAGCGTCATTACTGCAAATGAACTACTTACGCGAGTTAATTTGATGCAGGCTTTTGATAAAAATAAAAGTGACACCCCTATCATTATGGGGCAAAAATGCATTGTTGTTGGTGCAGGAAATGTTGCCATGGATGCTGCGCGCACTGCACGTCGCCTGGGTGCAGATGTAACTGTAGTTTATCGTCGCCGTGAATGTGACATGCCTGCTCGTGCAGAAGAAATTGAGCATGCAAAACAAGAAGGCATTAATTTTGAGTTTTTAACAAACCCAGTTGAAATTATTGGTGATGATGACAATTGGGTTACAGGAATTAGATGTGTTAGAATGCAAATTTTAGAAGATGAGAAACCAGGTAAAGCACGTCCTGTGCAAATTGAGAACAGTGAGTTTGAAATTTCATGTGATACGGTGGTTATTGCAATTGGAACTAAGGCAAATGCTATTTTAAATGATAGTGCATCAAATTTGCAGCGAAACAGCAATAATTTGATTGTTGTAGACCCGTTAACATTGCAAACATCCATTGACGGTGTTTTTGCTGGTGGCGATATTGTTAGTGGCGCTGCTACTGTAATTGAAGCTATGGGGGCTGGTAAGCTTGCTGCACAGTCTATACAGCAATATCTTTTATCAAAATAAAACATTTCAAATATAAAAGGTATATAATTTTTATAGTTTTTTGTGGGCAATTTATGTAAGGATTTATCATGAACGAAAATTTTAATGTTGGCGATTATGAAATTAAACCAGTTAGTTCTGCAAATTTAGATTGGGAAAATCTTCCTTTTGATTATGTCGAAACAGACTACTCTTTGGTGGCAAATTATAGTGATGGCAAGTGGCAAAATGCTTGTATGACAAAAGATCATACAATTACTTTAAATGAATGTGCTAATATCTTTCAATACTGTCAAGAAGTTTTTGAAGGTGCCAAAGCCTTTTGTCAAAAAGATGGTACAGTTGCATGCTTTAGACCTTGGGCGGGAGCTCAGCGTATGTATTATTCTGCTGCTCGTCTTTGTATGCCTCAGATAGACATTCCTGCATATGTATATTTTATTGATGAAGTTGTAAAAGCAAATTTATCCTATGTTCCACCTTATGGTAGTGGCGCTGCTCTTTATTTACGTCCATTTATGATTGGAACAGGTAAAACAATTGGTGTAAAACCTGCTAGTAGCTATCAATTTAGAATTATTACAACTCCTGTTGGTCCATATTTTAAAGGCGGGGAAGTGTCAATTAAGTGTCGTGTTGCAGACTTTGACCGTGCTGCTCCTCGTGGCACTGGCGCCATTAAGGCAGGTCTTAATTATGCAATGAGCCTTTTCCCATATATGCAGGCAAAAGAAGAGGGTTACGCAGAAAACTTCTTCTTAGATCCAAAAACTAATACTTTTGTTGACGAAACTGGTGGGGCAAACATTTTATTCGTTAGTAAATCTGGCACATTGGTCGTTCCAAAGTCTCTAACAAATTCAATTTTGAATTCTATTACCCGTCGTTCAATTGTTAGAATTGCAGAAGAAATTTGCGGAATGACCGTTGTTGAGCGTGTGGTTTCATTGGACGAAATTTTGGATGAAAGCTTTGTAGAATGTGGACTTTGTGGAACTGCTGCAGTCGTCTCACCTGTTTCTACAGTTCATGCAAATGGAATGGATATTGAGTTTCCAAATAGTCAAAATGGATGTGGCCCTGTTCTAGGCGAGCTTCGTAGCATTTTACGTGAAATTCAATTAGGTGAGCGTGAAGATCCATTTGATTGGATTGATAAAATTTACTAATAAAACAATGGGGACGGAGACAACTGTACGTGATGCGTTGTAAGCGCTCAATCAGTTTTAACTTATAATTTTGTATACAATTTTAAAATTGTGTTAAATTATCGTTCTAATGTTTAATGTTGCCAGTTTTTTATGATATTTTATAGCTGTTTTATTATTTATGTTAAGAAATATCTGTCATGAATAAATTGTTTTTAGATTTCGCGTTTCAAAATAATGTGATTATTTTAGATTTTTTAGATTACAAAGAATGTAAGAGATTACTAATTTAATATCGAGTACTATTAGATGTTTAGTGGATAGCTTATTCTATTGAAAGGAAAATCTATGTTTAAGTATTGTCCTAACTGTGGGTTTCAACTTGAGTCGAAAAATAAATTTTGCCCTAAATGTGGTAAAAATTTAAATGCTACTACAACAAATAATTTAGTTACGCCAGATTTTTCAAATGCTACAACTAGCGATGCAAATTCAAAAAATTTGCAGACTACAAATATTAATCAAACTACGATTTCACCTAGTTCTATAAAACAAAAAAGTAAGATGCCTTTGATAATTATTATTGTCGTTATATTAGTTGCAGTAGTTGCTCTAGCCGCTTTTTTGTTATTTTCAAATATATCAAATAGTTCGCAAAGTCAAGTTTTGACTAAAATGGAGCCTAAAGATAATGCTGAAAATATTCGGCAAAATGGTGTGGGTATAAATGGATTTCTACAATTAACATATGATGAAGAAGGTGTATTATCTTCATGCGAAAGTTCAGATATAGATGCAGATTATAAGGACATTACTTCAGATGGTCTTTCATCTAAAATAGTATATACAGGAATTGATAATGGTGGTTGTTCAGAGTTGTCGGGTGATCCTCAAAAAGACAACAAAGGTCGCATTATATCATTTCAATACGCTATAACAGACAATGCAACTTCTGGACTTAATGGTCAGATTTCTTACACATTTTCATATTTTGATAACGATAATTTTGAAAATATAGAAATTGAATACAAACCCAACGATAGCCGAGGACATCATTATAAGACTTTTAAATTCAATGAAAGTGGCTACTTGACTTGTGTTGAATTTAGAACTCGAGATAGCACGTCGACAGCAAATTACGAATATAATTGTAAAGAGGGTGCCCCTGATACTATAACTGAAAAAATAATATATAAAGATCATGGATACACAGAACAGCAAGGTCAATTTATTGATATCGCCTTATCCTATGATAAAGGAAATAAAGATTATCCATCTTCAATTCAAGCAGTAGTAAATGATGGCTCTTCATCCCGTCAAATTAATGAGGCTCTTACTTATGCAAAAGTTA
>JAKSUU010000147.1 GCA_024408695.1 Coriobacteriales bacterium
CACGTTGCTCCTCTAATCAATATTATCGCAGGCGGGTTAAACGCTACACATTCGGCGAGCTCGAGTGGAAGCAGCGCATCAATCAAAAATGACTTAGCCTCATTTAAAAAATATCTTGATTCTAATCCCAAAAATCTAAACAATTACGTCGATAATATTGAGTACACTTATCGCACGTCTCCAGTAATTTACTATGATAACATAAATGGCAAGGGCGAAGTTTTTCCTAAAAGTGGCCTATTTGGATCTTTGGGCTCAGGCTCTGGTCGTATAAGTGTAAATGGAACAAGCGAAAAACAAGGGAGCGCGAGTTCTATCAATTCCACACGTTCTCTACAATCCTATGGCCCTTTGCCAAAAGACCCTAAAATTTACAAAGATGACGACTGCTTAGTAGCAGGTCAGTGGCCACAAAATTCTCATGAGCTTTTATTAGTTTTGAATCCTAATGGCACCATAGACGATAATTTGCTATATGACATGGGCATGCGTGATTACAATACCGAACTTAAACCCGTTATTGAGAAATATTTAAACGGCGAGCCTTTTGAATATGCTGGGTTAAAAGAAACTTATCCTTATACAGATTTTTTGGGCAAAACTTTTAAGATGATTAACCCATCAGAATGCTACGCATACAATTCAAGCACTGGGCTATGGGAAGATCAATCGCTTAATCCCGAATATATGGAGCCTGTCATAAATAATGGTCAGGAGCTTAAAATTGTAGGCGTTGTGTTTCCTAAATTTGGAACCCGTTGCTACACCTATTTAAATGCAGGGATTAATTTTCCATTTGATTTATACGAAGAAAGCATAAAAGAAACGACAAATTCCCCTATTGTACAGGCACAGCTTGCAAGCCCAGAAACTGATGTATTGAGTGGAGAAAGCTTTAGCTATTTAGCAGGTGCAAGCAAAATTTTCAACGAAATGGGTGGCAAAAAACTTTTACGCTTTGATTTGGAAAAACTTCTTAGCTCAATAAAAATTAACCCAGAAGCTCTAGATTTTAAAGATATTGCATCTAAAGAGCCCGCCGTTTCTGAAGAAGAACAAATTGCTCTAATTGTCAAAATCTTAGAAGATCCTGCTTTTATAGAATTTATTTATGACATTACAAAAGATGGAACATTTGAAGAAGATGTTCTAAAACTTACAGCGCAAGCCGCTCAAAAATATATGGAATATGTTTCTAACGCTAAAGCACATGGGCTTCCCTATTTAAGTTCAACTGCTTGGTTTAGCGATGCATATGGTGGGAAACAATATATAGATGAAATGTGCGCTCAGCTCCCTAAAGACATGATGAATGATGCGGCAGCGTTTTTAGAAAAATATGGACCTGTGGTAGTTGACGCTTTAATTGAGCAGATTTCAGATGAAATTTCTGAATTGATTGCAAATATTGGCAATGAACTTTTTGATGAAGACAGACCAGATTTAATTGAATTTGACATGGAGAAATTTTCAACTGCTATTGGGACCGATATCACTATGAATGATTTACGCAAAATTGGTTGTGTGATTTCTGGATCCGCAGGCAGAACTCTAAAAGGGAATTTGGCTGATTTTGGTTATGATGATTTGTCTGACCCTGCAACTGTTACAATTTATCCAAAAGATTATCCGTCTAAAACAAATGTTATAACAATTATTGATTCATATAATGAAGATATGCAAAATACCAAGCAAGAAGACAAAATTGTCACGTACACTGATGACTCTGGTGATTTAATTAAGATGGCTCAGGGGCTAGTTTCTGGAATTTCTGGAGTTATATTATTCTTTGTGCTTGCTAGTACACTATCTTCAATTCTTTTGCTAGGTATAATTTTTGGTGTAAATACAATAAGAAGACGCAGAGAAATTGGTCTTGTACGTGCATTAGGTGGGCGTGGCCGAGATGTTGGACGTATGTTCAATGTAGAGAATGCCTATATTGGCTTTTGCGCGGGTGTCGTTGGTGTTTTACTTGCTGTAATAGTTTCATTTGCTATAAATTCAGTTGCTAATTTAGGATTTAATATTGCAGTTCTTGCTCCTGGAGTTGCTATAGCGCTTATTGTAATAAGTACGCTGCTTGCATTTGTTGCAGGTCTTTTGCCTTCTATATTTGCAGGCAAAAAGGATCCAGTTAGAGCAATTAATGGTCTATAAGTAGAATACTTCGAATATAACTATATCCAAAAAAATAGCCCGACGTGAAAATCGCGCCGGGCTATTAATTAAAATGGGACAATGTAAACGTACCCCTGTCCCATATTTTGGAATTTAACTTGACTAGGCTTTATAGCAAGTTTCACCGTTGACAATAGTTTCTAGAACTTTTACATCATGAATTGTATAAACATCAATGTCAAATAGATTTTGATCTAAAACGATCATATCTGCATATTTGCCAACTTCAATAGAGCCAATTTTGTCTTCCATATGAATTTGATATGCATTGTTAATTGTGTAACCAGCAATCATATCATCCAAGGTCAAGCGTTCATCCGGATCTGCAATGTAAAAATCTTTAAGACCTAGAGGCTGTCTTGTAATACCACATTCAATATTGTTGAATACATTAAAGCCACTTGGATCAGTTGGAAAATCAGATCCAAAACCAAGCTTTACGCCAGCATCTTTTAGTCGTTTTAGAGGCATAGAATTTGCTTGAGTTATAGAATAAATCATGTCTTCTTGCTCTTTATTTTCTCTTGGAGTCCATACAGGAGTCGAATTTGAGAAAATGTCATATTTAGCAAAAAGCTCAATATCTTCATCATAAACAAATTGGCTGTGTGACATTGTAATACGAATATCTTTAGCACCCGCTTCTCTAGCACGACCGGCAGCCATTAACATTCTATGAACAGCATCTGGGCCAATTGCATGGATGTTAATGTCAAGTCCGTTTTCGTAAGATTTAATAATGTATTCAAATTCTTGATCTTCGCTAAATACTGGAGCTACTTGTTTTCCTGATTGAGGGAAAGGATTTGGACAAGCAGCGGATCCATTTTCGAAAGTACCATCGCTTAACATCTTAAAGAAATTGAGTTTAAGTTTGTCGGATTGAAATTCTTTTTGCCACTTAAGGCACCACTGAAATTTTTCTTCAATAATATCTGGGTCAGCAGCTATATCACCACAACAAATGACTCTGCCTTTATAATCATCGCTTTCGATAAATGGACGCAAATCATCGTTAAGAATTGTTTTGATAAAGTCATAAGTGCCAACTTCTGCACTGGTTGTGATGCCCTCTTTACAAAGCTCACCAGACAAATATGCAAGACAAGGAAAAACTCTATCCATTTTAATATAGTTGCAAGAACCAAATACCGCGTTCAGAGGCTTGTTTTCGATGCAATAACCTGTAGGTTCACCATTCTCATCTCTCATATAAAATTGAACATTAGGAATTGGATCTGGTGTGTCTTTTGTAATACCAGCAAT
>JAKSUU010000148.1 GCA_024408695.1 Coriobacteriales bacterium
ATCATTGATATAGGCAAAAAATTTAATTTAGTTTGTTTATTTAAAACTGAAATATAATGCCCCCTGTGAATACGAATTAAAATAAGGAAAAAATCTGCAACAATAAAAATAATGATTACACTTAAATTTAACAAATAAATTGATAATCTGTCCGCAGGAGACAACATACTACAAGCACTTGAAAAAAATACATAAAACCCTAAAGCAAAATATAAAGAAAGCACGCCTGAATAAATATTAATTGATAAATATGCATCCAATTTTAATAATTTAGTAGAAATAGTAACAACATAATATAATAAAATAATCATTACTGAATAAACCCACAGTTGACCGTGAAATGTTGTAAAATCAATTAAACTACCAAGGGCGTATAATATTGACAAAAATATGCCAGCCTTAATAACAAATTTAAAATGAGAGGATGTAATATTTCTAAATCTTAAAAAAGCATATATATTAGTTAAATCAACTTGCATAATATTCCTTGCAGAATAATAAATTACTAATTGAATTAATATCGTTAATAAACATACTGTTTTACAAACTCTTCGGGCGAATTTCCATCTGCGTCAGGAGTAACCCACCAGTAATCGATAAAAGGAGTTGCAATTGCACCAGCGACTGTACCTATTAATCCTCCTGGTACATTTGCGCCAAATAAACCTGCAACACCTCCAACAATTGGACCAACCAAATTACTACCTCCTATGTAAACAAGGTCAACAACCGCATCCGTTAAATAGCGTCTTGGATCACTATTGTTTAAGTAATTTTCATAAGAGTCAATACCAATTTTATATAATGTACTAATCGCAATTAAAGATTTTGATACATTGGAAGCCATTTTTAAACCAGTAAATATGGCTTGCCCATCGTGAGTCAACATATACACTAATGAGGAAATTATTGTATCAGCGCCCCTGCTTATAAATTGTAATAAACTATCAAAGGGGAAAGAAGAGATTGATTCGTCCGAGCCAAGACCTCTACCGATTTCATCTTGCATTAATTTCAAAATTCTGTCTATCATTGCAAGGTATTCTTGATATTCATCGAACTGTCTTTTCTTACTCGCCTTTATACTCCCAATCTGCGAATTTGCCCTATCTTTTGCACGATTAACATTATTCGTAAAGCGTTCTATTGACTCATCGGGTACGGTTGGGACATCACAACCGTAATTCGTAGAAACTTCGCCTGCGTACTCAATTCCTCTATCTATATGATAATCTGCAACACTTTGAGGAATAAAGCTTATGCTTTGATAGTTCATAAAACTAGTATTTGCAGCACGAGCAACATAACCATTAAATGCATTTTGAGCATTAATTTCACCACAGCGTAAAGCAGCTTCGACCATATAATCTCTTAACTCATTGCGACCAGAGGCATTTGCATATTTATCTATCATTCGAGTATCTAGAGCATAATGCCCGCTTGGGTCAACATTATTTACAGGATCAGCATTTGCAAAAGTATAAACATTTTGCGTTATTGGATTTGCAAGCTCACCACTGTAGCTATCTGCACTAACAAATGAGCCACTTGCATTGTCAAGATAACGGGCACGTAAATAAGTCAGTCCAGTTAAAGTATTTTGCTCTTCACCATCAAAACCAAATCCAACAAAATTAATATCAGCACCTTGAGAAATATTGCCATAGTCATCATAAATAAGGTTTTGCTCTATTTGCCCACCAGATACTGTTTGTGCCACGCTACCCTGTGCATTATACAAATACGAAGTGTTTTTACCAGTTCCTAAGTTTTTAAAACCAATTCTTTCATTACCATAAATATAAGATTTAAGCTCGGTGTCGTTGCGTCCATACTCCATCGCCACCTGTACATTTTCTTTAGTAATATCGTTAACATAGTAGCTTAATAAGTAATTATAAATATTTGCAAATAGAAATTCATTCATTTTGTATCTCTATTCTTTTCTGTATTTGCCATTTTCTTATCTGTAATTGTTTTTAGCCGTTTAGCTTCCTTCTCCGCGTTTTTTTCAGCAAGTCGTTCAAATGCGGTTTTCTTTTCTTCGTCAGTTTTAAAAACATATGAGTTCTTAATAGAAATTTTATATTTTTTTATAAAATAGCACTTCAAAAGCGAATAGCTAAGTATAAACGAGCATAAAGAATTTACTAAAATCGCAAGAACAAAAATGAGACTAAACGTAATATCCTTATTTAACATATTTGATAAAAATATACCTAAAAGATAAACCGAGATAAAGATAACAAAACGATCAGTTGTAAAATTATTTTTTTTTCCTAAATGTATTTTTTTAAAACAGTTACTAATATTTGCAATTAAATAGATAAGAATATAGAACAATGGAATCATAAGTAAAGATATAAAATAAAACGATTGGCTTAAATGCATCTGTAAGCTGTTTAATGTTATATTGTTTGTAAACAAAACCCCCCATAAAGATACACAAAACATAATGTTTATAAAACAAACAACAATCAAAAGACAATTTTGAATAAAAAATGAAATATTTTTTTTTCTTTTAACAAAAATAAAAAAACTTAAAAAGATAAAAAAACTTAAAAGTGAAAAAATATTCCAAAGGAAATTATTTGTAGGAATTGAAAAAATTGCAATAAGAATCACAAAACAAAAATAGCCTATCAGTCCATATTTAAGTTCTTTGTAGGTTGGTAAACGAATAAAACTAGAGTCTAAAAAATATTTAATTCTTGACATCTTAATTGTCATTACATTCCCTTAAAAATATTTAAGAAGCATAATTCTTAAACCAAGTTTCAATAGATTCACCATTAGGCAAAAAATCTCCACGCCAAGCAACATTTACTAAGAGACTCAATGGTAGACCAACAATAGGTATACACCCAACACCGAAATCTAGTGCGCCAAATAAAATATCAATAGTTACATCAGTATGTATTCGATGTATATCAACATTATGGTCTATATCGTAAGAGACATCACTTGCAATACCAACAAATGTGCCAATTACACTGTATCCTTTAGCATATTTCCATAGGGATGAAACAGCATCTGAGCCCAACCCACTTTTTTTACCTAATTCATAAATTAATTCATCAAAAGTGTTTTTACCAATAATAATTCCATTCAAAAACCCCCTCAAATCTTTTTCGCTTAAATTTGTAGAATCTTTATTAACGCCACTTCCAATTTCATCCTGCATCATTTGCAATATTCTGTTAATCATTGCAATATAAGCTTGATATTCGTCATACTGTCTTTTTTTGCACGCCTTAATGCTTCCAATTCGTGAATTAGCACTATCCTTTGCACGATTAACATTTTTCGTAAAGCGTTCTATTGATTCATCGGGTACAGTAGGCACATCGCAACCATAGTTCATAGATACTTCGCCTGCGTACTCAATACCTCTATCTATATAATAATCTGCAACACTTTGAGGAATAAAGCTTATGCTTTGAT
>JAKSUU010000149.1 GCA_024408695.1 Coriobacteriales bacterium
CTTTAAATATAATATTTTATCAAAAATAGAAAAAAAAGTTGCATAGGAGATGTATAATATGTAAAAAATATACATAAAAATTCGTCAATTTTTTATAAATATACAAAATTTTCAGCTAATATACATAAATTGAAAAAAATGTTTAGTTATTTTCTTAAGGAATTTTTCTCGTGGAGATTGTTATTATTAATATGTCGCTCAGAAATATCCTTAATATGTTTAGTTTTATTTATACGATGCTCAGCTTTATGCGAAGAAATACTTTTTCTTTTTGCAACCCCACTTCCAATTTCAACGCTACTAAAAACCCTATTGCATACAAAATGAACAAGAAAAGCCACCCCAAAGCCTATCGCAATTGAAATTAATATATCAGTTGGATAAGAAACACCTAAATACATTCTTGTAAAAGAAATAACTATTGCAATAATAAAAGTAATGAATCCAAACCTTTTGTTTACACAAAGATAAACAAATACGGAAAATAGAAAAGAGGAGATCACATGAAAACTAGGAAAAGAATAGCCATTATGAGCTGTGCCAACATAAGAACTGAGTCCTACGATGGCATCAAAAGGTCTTGGACGCGCAACTATATTTGACAATATCAAAATAAATAAAATGTATGAAACAATCAAAGCGAGAAGCAAAAATACTGCTTGTTTACGATAGCGCTTTGCTAGAAGTAAGATAATGGCAAGTACAACCCATATAAATCCGTTATTTGCAAAAGAACTTATAAGGGCGCAAATTTGAACAATTGGAGTAATTCTAATTGCTTGAAAAAATAATAATATGCTATCTTCTATTCCCACAAGTTATATCCTATTAGTCAACATAACGATACTGCATTGTAAAGGTTCCAATTGCAATTAGATCTTTTGGATTAAGCGCAGACGTATCAATTAAGTGTGAGTTAAGCCAGGTGCCATTCATAGAATCCTCATCTTTAATCTGGGCACCGGCCTTACTTATATAAATTGTTGCATGATGTCTAGATACAGTTCTATCACTCAAAAAAATATCACAATTTGGATCGCGTCCAATCGTGTAGGCTTTTTGTTCATTTAGCAAAAATGTTTCGTTTTTATACTGTTCATTCACAATAACTAAGGCTGGCTTTGTTTTGCCAGTCTCAACACTACAATCATTTAATTTTGTATCCATTGAAATAGGATTAAAAGATTGAGTCGCACCTAATAAACTAAACCCACAAGTTCCACAAATAGTTGCATCATCATTAACGGGTTTTTGACAAACCGGACAAAAAGTTTGGTTCGCATCGTTTTTATCGTTTGTATTCTTTGTATTTTTATTCATTTGAAACCCTAATCTAAACCATTAGAACCAACAAAATTATGATTATCTCGAATAAAGGATTTGTAAAAAGAACTATCTGCGTTTATATAAGCAGATTCATAAAGTTCTTTTTTATATATTCCTTTTTTAGTTACCAGTTCTTTATATTCTAAACAATCAATTGCTTCAATATCATTATAACTTGCAAAAAAATCACCGATTTGACTAGCAAATTTTGTAGGTGTTACCAGCAAATACGCACAAGGTTCATAAATGGCATATTGGCAATTTTTCATAGATCCATATAGATAAAATTTTTCTTTAACACATGCATCATCGAGAGCCTTTAAATATTTATTAGAACTTTGACCAAAGATTAAAAGTGCTGCAATTTGATCGCTGATATTTTCTATAAATAAATCTTCAAAAATTAGACCTTGGTCATCTTTTATTTTACCGTGTTCACTAAGCCAAAATTCAAGCTCTTCAGAATTTTCTGGGTGACAAAAAATTAAATATTCATTGGCAGAACTAATTAAAATAGTTGCAAGTTCGATTATTTCTGATTGCGTATTAAGAAAAAGCCCTTGAACACATGTGCAACAGTCATCATTTAAAGAGCTTTGTTTTTTATTAATGTTAGCTGTGCACATGGTTGATAAAAATTGAGAAGCATTGTTACCAGAAACTCTAATACAGGCAGAAATGCTAATGTCACATATATAAGTTTTATTTTTCTCTATAATAAAATCCATAATTACCTATGACTATTAATATCGGAGCTTATAGAATTTTGAACATCTTGTGGAATTTCTTGACCACTTAAATCATCTTTTCGAGTAACTGTTATGTGTTGATTATAAACAACAGTATCTGCAATAGCTCGATCGCCTGTAAAAATTCCAACTATGCGGGCAAAATTAGTAATTATGCTAGTAATTGCAAGTGTACCAAAATGATCCTGTTTAGCAACCAGTTTTTCACTTTTTACGATACGACCGCTTTGTTTCCATGTAATTGAACCAATATTTTGCCCAATACTAACTGGACCACTTAAATCAAACACCGTAACACTAGATTCTACATCGCCATCATAATCAAAAATAAAGCCGTCGCAATCTTGTTCAACGCCAGCATCTATAGTAAGGTTTGTATATGATGATAATGGGGCCTTAACCAAAACCTCGTCAGCACTAGCTAGACTAATTCTTCGATAATGACTAAAAGCCCATTGATATAAGACATATGAATCTGTGAAACGAGCAGATTCATCTGTGCAACCCAAACATACTGCATAGTATTCTTGCCCATCGTTAACAGCCGCCGAAGCAAGGCAGTAACCAGCCTTATTTGTATAACCTGTTTTAATACCTAAACAAGCATCCCATGTATTTAAAAGCGAGTTTGTGGAATAAAGTGTACGGGTAACACCTCCAAAATTACAATCTACCTGTCTAAACGAAACAATCTTTCTAAAATTATCATCTTGCATAGCATATCTGATTAAAATTGTCAAGTCTTGGGCACTGCTGTATTGGTTGTCGGTATCTAGCCCGTGTGGGTTGGTGTAATGTGTTGTTTGCATGTTTAAGTCAGCTGCTTTATCGTTCATTTTTTCAACAAATAAATCTACAGATGAACATAAACCCTCTGCTAAAACTTGTGCACAATCATTACCACTTAATACTAATAATCCACAAAGCAAATCCCAAACAGCAACTCGACTACCCGCTTTTAATTCTGCAGATGACTCCCCTATAGTTGCAGCGGTTTTACTAACCTCATAAGTTTGACTCAAATCATCAACATTTTCTAGAACAACTACTGCGGTCATAACTTTAGTAATTGAAGCAATGGAATGTTTATCGCTTGCATTACGAGACCAAATAATGTCACCTTCTTTTGTGCATATAATGCCACTGTTGCAATTTAAAGATGGAGCCTGAGTAATAGTAAGCTGACGCTCAGCCATAGTCTTATCGCCAATATAGTCCTGTGCATTTATGGAAGCAAATGCAAATGATATGCTAGAAAAAATTAAGCATACACTTAAAAATAAAGA
>JAKSUU010000015.1 GCA_024408695.1 Coriobacteriales bacterium
TCACGACAAGGAATAATAGCTGTATGATAACAATCTGTAGAGATTCTAAATGGCTTAATGGGATTTTGATTATAGTTGAAATAATCTTGTTCTTGTGCATTGTCTAAATAATACTTTATGCCATTGTAGGCTTTTCCATTTTTAGTTCCACCGTTCCATTTTTCCTTAGCATTTACAAAGCTATAAGGTATTTCATCTTCTGTAAAATAGTGGTTCGTTAAAATAACAATGCGCTTGCGACACTCACCTAATGTGGCAGTTACCTCACCAGCATCTGTATATGGAACTTTTAGATAATGTTCGGTATCGCTTTCAAATGTCTTCCAAAGATCATTTTCTAAGCGTTTAAACTCATTACTTTGATTTTCGCAAAATGCGTCGTAAATAAAACGGCCCTCTTCTGACTGCATCTTTAAAATAATTGTTTCTGATGGGTTGCCTTCCAAAAATTTCTTACACTGAGAAAGCAAAGATGACATATTTAGATATTTTCCATCGGTAGAATCTTTACAAATTACGCCACCGTGATTTATAACCAGCTGGTTTACTTCCTTGTCACGGGAATATCTAATGTCAAAAAAACGTGCCCCTTTTGCCAACTGTTCTGGTATTGGATAATATTGAGTCTTTGCAAGGGCACGACCAGCAGGAAACGAAGATGATTTATCAAAATCATAACAGCAAGCATCATGAGTGCCGGGAATATTGATGCGCGAAATTTTTGCTTCGTCTGGTAAATATGACATCCAATTTGTATCTGTCATAGACTGACTATTAGCATTTTCAGCGTTTGCAATATTTGGTGCTGAGCTAACAAATTGGACAATGCACATAGAAAAAATTAGGATGATGGCAAGTAGTGCACTGATGATTTTTTTGGCAGGCGCTATGTACCCTAAATTATGAGAATGGCGATTTGAAAAATAAAACATTTTTACCTCTTGCTAGTCTACAGTTCGACTTTGTCATCGTGTGGAATATCTTTATATTCAGCCAAGTTATTGTAAAGTTGATCATAATAATCTTTAAGTCCGTTACATTCGTAGTCGCTATTAAATTTTTGAGGGTCTATGTCGTATTCTTTTTTATTTAAAAGATATTCATTTACAAACTCATCCTGCTCTAAGCCGAAAGTTTTCCAGTCGTGAGCATTATAAGCAGAAACTGCCTCTGATCTGTCCATTGCTGGTTGCACAACATTAAAATAAACAAGAACACAGGCAAGACCTAAAATAAAGGTAACAATTGCTATGATTACTGCTTTTCCGATACTAATTTGTTTTTTAGCTTTATTTGAATTCTCTTGAGACATGGCGCAACTCCCTTTTTTTCCAAATGTTTAAACTTAAATTGATATATGCATGAGTCTTTCGCATATTTTTTGCGAACATCATTTATTCGCCCAAAATATTTTTTAATTGCTGACGAGTATAACGATTTAGAATGTCGATTTTCCAATCGGGGTAACCAAGACCTGGATTTGTGTACTCAAAGTCTTTAAGGGAAACAAGTTTGGAGCGAATATTAGACGTAAGTACTTGGTTTGCAACAACATCGAAATCGGAACCAATTTTTGGACCTATTCGCGAAATATATTCATCAAAATTATCTATTTGCATAATATAAGGCAAACATGCCATGTTATGATCAAAAAGTGGAGCCATTTGTAAAATCTCACCATTATTGTTATCTACCAAAAAGCCATAATTGCCTGAATGTCTATCAACATTAGCCATTAAAGAATCCATTACCAACATTTCTCTAAATGTTTCTTCAGAATCTGATTTTGCGCAAAACTCTAACATATCTTCAATTGAAAAAGTCCCTTTAAAAAAACGATGAGCTGAAACAAAACCTCTACCCTCATCTGTAAAAAGAGGGCACTTACTTGCAATATTGCCATGATAATTTACTACCGTATATGGAACATGCTCGATTCCCGACGCATCTAAAAGTTGACTTGCTAAAACTTCACTATAGGGCTCAAATCCTGCGTTTGCATAGCCATCAGTCCCTCGTTTTAAAAGCGAAATCTGATCCCCCTCACGAATCCAGCATTTTGCAAAAGAGCCAGATGTTGCGTATTCTGGCGAAGTGGGAGAATTTTGACGACCATACATTCCTGTTCCATCAAATGCTATACGAGCAATGACTTCATCAAATGGATTTCTATATAAAGACACGTTATCCCAAGAAATATCTTCTTCCTCGCGCTTCATCCAAAAAGTATCAGTTAAAGAAAGACAGCGAGCCATGCCAACAAAATCATGGCGTGTATTCATACCAAGCTCACGTAATAATTTTTCAATTGCAACACGGTGTTTAGCAATTTTTCTCCCATCAATCCAATCCTCAATTGTTTGAAATGCATAGGGGAAATAATCATCGTATTGCTCAATTAAATCATAAGCATTGTCGCCAATGGCCTGCTTCTCTTCATAAAGAGCCACTGGCTTATCTTTATTCATTAAAAGATATCTATTTGAACTTTGCTTTTCCATGATAAATATTTTAATACAGAAATTCATGAGCGACCATAATTGCACCCAAAATTGCAATTATGATTATGAGGACTGCACAAATAATGATTTTGATTTTTTCTGAATAAGGAAGATTTAAATCTTTTAGAAGTGATTTGACACCAACACAGGCATGCCAGGCTAAAAAAGTAATAAGTATTGCACATTGTATGGTGTCAATAAGAAATACAGTTGATAAATCACTAAAAAATTGAGGTAAAAATATTTGCCCAAGCCCGTGACTTAATGCACATAAAAGAAGAAAAACACCTGTAATCCACTTTAAAAGAAGATGGTTTTTTTTCTTTTTACTTGGAGCATTAACTTTGTCGATAAGCATAAAATAGCTTGTGAATATGCAAGTTATGACATGAATGATAATTAGCCCAAAAAAAGTCCAAATCACATATGGGACCCAAGAATCAACTTGCAAATAACCATAAATGAAGGCAGTACCAGCAAAAATGTGAATGATGAAAAAGCACAAGACAATAGCTGCAAGAAACGCATTAAATTTACGAGTTTTAGTGCCACGTTTTTTTAGATTTTTGTCTGTGCTCATGAAGTAAACTTGGGAAACCAGCGAATTGATACAAGGGACCAAAACAGGTATCCCTATCCTATCTTGGTCCCAAATTAAATTAAAAATTATTGTTTGTCTGTATCCCAATCGATATAGCAAACGTGAGTTTGTAGGTATTCTTCAAAACCATGTTTACCATCTGCGCCACCAATGCCACTCTTACGACAACCGGCATGAAAGCCCTGAATGCTTTCGAAATGCCAACGGTTTACATAGGTTTCGCCAAATTTGATTTCGTTGCATGCACGCATCATATAATCAATATTTTGTGTAAAGATTGAAGATGCAAGACCCATTTCACAATCATTTGCCATCTCAACAGCTTCATCAAATGTTTTAAATGTGCAAAGTGGAAGCACTGGACCAAATGTTTCGATATGCATAATGTCCATATCTTGAGTGCAATTTGCAAGAACTGTTGGTTTATAATACCAGCCCTTGCCGCCATTGATTTCTGTGTCAATTTCGCCACCACATAGGACCTTTGCGCCTTGCTCAACTGCATGTTTTACTTTTGCATCAATAGCTAGCAATTGTTTTTAGTTAATAATTGGACCCATATCAAAGCTCATGTCTGTATCCGTAAGGACGTCACCATATTTGGTGTTTTTCATAAGCTCAACAAGTTTTGCAGTCATTTCTTCTGCGATATCTTCTTGCAAATAAATGCGTTCTGCATTATTGCAAATCTGGCCAGAGTTTCCAACACGACTGTCAAAAATGGCCTTTGCAGCAAGGTCGAGATCTGCATCAGCCATAACAATAACAGGAGCTTTTCCACCAAGTTCAAGAGACACTTTTGTAATGTTTTGAGAAGCAGCTGCCATAATTGCAGCCCCTACTTCTACAGAACCTGTCATAGAAACAATGCCGACCTTTGGATTTGATGCAAGAGCGTTACCCACAACACTACCAGATCCTGTGACCATGTTAAAAACGCCAGCTGGAAGACCAACTTCGTCGACGATTTTTGCAAATTCATATGCATTGCAAGGAGTATCGGATGATGGTTTAATTACAATAGTGTTGCCTGCTACCAAAGCTGGAGCAAATTTGCGAGCAACTAAGAAAAATGGAAAATTCCAAGGTAGAATACCTGCAGCAACACCGATTGGTTCTTTCTTTAAGATGACCATTTCGTTGTTTGCGCCACTGTCAATTACTTCGCCTTCGATGCGAAGTGCCCATTGCGCCATGTATTCGCAATATTGAGCAAATACGTTTGCTTCAATTGTTGCAAGTCCTAAAGTTTTACCTTGCTCTTCTGCAATTACGCGAGCAAAAAAGTCTGCTTTTTCTGCAACTTTTTGACCAAGCTTGCGAACGTATTCTGCGCGCTCTGTGCTTGGGAGTTTTGCCCATTCAATCTGGGCTTTTTCCGCCGCGTCGACCGCTGCTTGAACGTCGGCTTCTGTTGCTTTTGGAGCTTGAGCTACAACTTCGCCATTCGATGGATTGATTACATCAAAGGTTTCGCGTTCTTCATCGACAAATTTACCATTAATGTAGAGTTGATACTTTTTCATTTCTTCCCCTATCTTAAAATTTACTATATGCAAACCGCCCTTTGCGATTTAAGCACCTAAACTTTTTGACACGTGAACCAAGGAACTTGTTTCACGCATCTAGCTGCAATTTTTGAGCGAGCGAAAACAAAAAACAAGACTTTACACCAAAATATAACAGTTGCCTCCGTCCCCATTGTTTTACGCATCAATAATAATGTAATGCAAGGCCATAGGACCATGCACACCTTCAACACGCACAAGCTCAATATCACTTGTCACGGATGGGCCACTTATAAAACACAATTGACGAGGCAGGTTTTTACCATGTGCATCCTGCTCATCACTTACGGTGTCAAGCGCATCTTTCATATGAGCCACAATATCTTTAGCATCAATAATTGCAACATGAGCTGTAGGCAAAAGACTAATACTGCGACCACAATTTGCATCGCTTGCTTGCAAAATAGAACCAGTTTCTGCAACACCTAGTCGCGGAAAAGTGATACCAAAATCTGCATCTAGACACATTTGACAGCAAGCCTGCTCTCCTGAATCTTTATCCCAAACACTAAAAGAAACTTTGCTTTCATTAAGTTTGGCTTGAAGACCCATTATGTTAATACGCGACTCATTAGGCAAAACCACCTTTGCATCTTTTACGGTAGCAATAATTTCAAGAAGCGTTTGTGCGACTTGCGCCTGATTGCAAACATGAACATTTGTTTGCATTTTTTTAGCAGCATTAATAAAGATTTCTGTTAGTTCCTTTTTATCGTTTGTATGAATGCGTTTTGGAATTTTGTTGAGCGCTTTGCAATCTTCGATTGAACCTGGAACCTGCTCATGACCAAGCGCTTTAGATACAGGAGACAAAAATTCTTCTAAAGAAACAGATGTAATTTCTCGATTATTTTGCATTATTTGCCTCCCTTCTTTTTAGATTTATTCTTTGCACCTTTAGATTTGTTTTTGGATTTTTTCTTATTCTTATCTTTTTTCTTATTCTTTGATTTATCTTTGGATTTTTCTTTTTCTTCGACTTTTTTCTTTTTTTCGCGTTCTTCATAATATTTTACATCTGCATCCCAGCGTTCAAATAAACCACCGTCATGAGAGCTAGAATCTGCACCATGCGTTTTATAAAACCAGTCACGGAATAACTCTGGAGCTATATTGTCCAAATTTTTGGACTTTACCCAGGAATTCAAAATTGGAAGCTTTATAGACTGAGCATGCAGATTTTCACCTCTTGAGATTTTTTTAAGAGCAACACGACCCGTAGGAATCAACTTTTCAAAGCGCTTATGGTTTGAAAGTACTGCGGCAACAGTCTTAAAAGCAGTCTTTTCTGCAGGGTTACCGTTTTTCCCTTCGTTTTTGATAACTCGATGTTTACGAATAAGATCGTGCAGAGGCACCTTCATTGGACAATCTCCGTCGCAGGCGCTACAAAGTGTACATGCATATGGAAGCGCACCGACATTATCGTAGCCCTCAAGAGCACAAGATAAAACAACGCCCATAGGTCCAGGATAAATTGAACCGTAACCATGCCCTGTAATATGGCGATATACTGGGCAAATATTAAGACATGCTCCACAACGAATACATTTGAGCATGCTTTCAAATTCGCCACCAAGCAAATTTGAACGCTTATTGTTGATCAAAATATAATGAACATTTTGAGCACCGTCAAGTTCGTCCTGAGCACGTGTACCTGTATCAACACTAAAGTATGAAGAAATTTTTGCACCAACCGCACTGCTTGGAAGCAAAGCCATCATCACATCAAGGCTTTGGAGATTTGGAACAATGCGATCAATTCCTATAAAAACAATTTGAGTTTTAGGAAAAGTATCGACCATGCGGCCATTACCTTCATTCGTGACAAGCGTTACACTACCAGTTTGGGCAACTGCAAAGTTACACCCGCGGATTGCAATGTCCGCCGTTAAAAACTCATTGCGCAAATGTTCACGCAAAAAATGAGTGATTTCTTCTGGATTATCGCTTCCGGTGTATCCAAGAGGGCGATAAATTTCAGCTATTGTTCGGCGGTCGTGATGAAGCGCGGGAACTACTATATGAGAAGGGATGTCGCGGGCTGTTTGCAGAATGTTTTCGGCACAATCCGTTTCTGTAACTTTAATAGTTGCCTGCTCAAGCACATCATTTAAACCGATTTCTTCTGTCATCATTGATTTTGACTTAACACAGCTAACAGCATTGTGAGCCATAAAAATATCAAGTGCAGCACAAAGGGCAGTGTCTGCATCTGGGGCAAGATGAACTTGCACGCCTTGAGCACGAGCGTTTTCTACAAATTCTTTTATATAATAGTCGAGATTTTTGGTGACATGTGTACGGATTTGAGATGCGCATTCTCGCAGATCTTCCCATTCTGGGACATCCGCAATTAGTGCTTTTCTTTTATTATAAAACACCTCTTGAGCTTGTTTGATAGCTTCATGTTTAAAGTCGTTATCTATGCATTTTTTTGCGCGTTTGTTAAGTTTTGTTTGCGTGTCGTAAAGTATTGCCATATTACTTCACCCCACTCTCTGAATGGCGAAGGTGATTATTTTGTGCAAGTGTGCGAACTTTTTGTGTCATTTTACTTCACCCCGCTATTCAAAATTTGCGCGATGTGCATTACTTTTACATCGTGATCGAGGTCGCCACTGTCGCGGAGTCTATCAATTTTGCCTTTAATATTCATAAGGCATGGCATGTCAGCTCCGCAAACGACTTCGGCGCCAGTATCAAGAATTGTTTGAACTTTTTCGCTAACAATTGCATCAGAAATTTCTGGTTGTTTTACAGAAAAAGTTCCACCAAAGCCACAGCAACGATCTTTGTGTTCCATCTCAATATATTTAAGACCTTTAACATTATTTAGAAGAGTTAAAGGCTCATCAACAACCCCAAGAAGACGCGACAAGTGGCAACTTTGGTGATATGTAACAGTGTGCTTAAACTTTGCCCCAACATCTTTTTTACCCAAAACATGAACAATAAACTGAGTAAACTCATAAAAATGCTTGCGCATTTCATAGATTTTTTCAAGATATTCGGGTTCATCTTGCATAAATTCGGGATAATCGTAAAGCACTGCATACATGCAAGATCCGGTAAGCGAAACAATTGTTTTATAGCCATAGTAGGCATCAATCATATTCTTGGCAACTGGAATGTTCTCCTTAGCATAGCCTGAATTTAGCAACATTTGACCACAGCAAACTTGTTTTTTTGGAAGGCGAATCTTACAGCCAAGACGCTCGAGCACTTCTGTTGCATCCTTGCCTACATTCGGGAAAAACATATCGGTTAGACAACCAGGAAAAAATGCAATATCCACAATATTTACTCCATTAGAATATGTAAAAAGTATACATCAAATATAGATTATAGTATACGAAATGCGACACGGCACAAAGGGATGATGTCACATTTATAAAAAGATCAATGAAACATCAGGTACTAAAGCGGATTACATCAGATGCAAAAGCCAAGTTCCTCGTCAATTTGCCTCAATAATCCTTTGTGCCTTATCAAAGTATTCTTGTGCAAGTTCAGGATTACCATTTTTTTTCAAGTCAAGTCCGATATTGTTATAAAGATCACCCAAAATAGGACTCATTGAGCCATACACAATCTTATAAATATTGAGAGCCTTATTATAATGGTCAAGAGCTCTATCTAAATAGTCTTTAAAATTCCAAATAGTCCCGATATTCAAATATGATGCAGCTAAATCTAAACTCCTTGAGTCAAGCACTTCTTCTCGTATTTTAAGGGCTTTAGTGTGATAATCCAGTGCATTGTCAAAATTTCCATTTAACATATGGTCAGCTCCAACATTGTTATAAGATATTGCTAATTCTGGACTCAGTGGATCAAGCACTTCTTCTCGTATTTTAAGGGCTTTAGTGTGATATTTATAAGCCTCATCTAACTTTTCTAATTTAAACCAGATATTTCCAATATTATCATAAGTCATTGCTAAATCTGGACTCAGTGGATCAAGTACTTCTTCTCGTATTTTAAGAGCTTTATTGCTATAATCAAGTGCCTCATTAAATTTCTCGTCAAGAAATAAAACCCATCCAATATTATGATAAGTTGTAGCCAAACTGGGACTTAATGGACCAAGCACTGCCTTTTCAATCGTAGAAGCCTTTATATAAAAATCGTATCCTTGATTTAAATTTCCCTGGCTACATAAAACATTTCCAATATTTTTATATGAAATCGCTAATTCTGGATCCAATGGATTAAGTACTTTTTCTCGTATATTAATGGCTTTTTTGTAATACTCCCATGCTTTACCTAACGTTCCCTTACAATAATAATAATATCCGATATTGTTATAAATACCTGCTAAATCTGAACTCATTGGATCAAGTTCTGTTTCGTAAATCTTGAGAGTTTTTTTATAAAAGGAAAATGCTTTATCTAATTTACCATAGTCATTCCAAATAAGCCCGATATTATTATAAATTTTTGCTAGAATTAAAATATGTGAATTAGGTTCCGATTCATAAATTCCGAGAGCTCTTTCTGAAAAGTAAAGGGCATTGTCTAATTTTCCCTTAATAGACCAAAGAATCCCAACACTAATATAAGAATTTGCTAAATCAAGACTCATTGGGTTTAATAGTTTTTCTTTAATTAGTACAACAACATTCAATAGTTTTAGTGCTACTTCGATTTGCTCAACTTCAGCTGCAATAGAACCAAAGATTTCCGCAAAATATGCAGTTTCTAATTCTGTTTTATCTTTAACTGCATGACAGATAGAAATTGCTTGGTGTAAAAGTAAAGTTACTTTATCTTTGTCTGAACTAAAATCCTTAAGACTTTTAATTTCATCTTGCAAATTATTGCATAATTCATCAACATCTGAATAACACGGTTTTAAGTTTCTACGCAACATATCTCTTATAACATCATGCATATTGTAGTATGAAATGTCATCATCTGCCTTATTTTCCTCAAGCCAACCGTAATCAGAAAGTCTATTTAAATCATTGAAATTTGACAAAGAAAGCCAATTTTTCAAGTCTTTGGTAGATATGCTAGTAATATTAAGAACCGCAAGTTCTTTTAACAACTTTTCCAGAACTAAAGCTTGTATATCAACTATATTAAAAATAGCATCTATGTGAGCATTAAAAGTTCTAGATTTTTCTTCATACTTTATTTCATCATTAACAGGTAAATTAAATGCACCATTATCCTGAATCTTTTTAAGCAACTCATCTACACTCAATTTTGATGCTTTCATAGTTTTAGCAAGAAGTTTTACTACAAGAGTATGATGATTTGCTAGCTTACAAATATTACGAACTATTTCTTCATTTTCGTTGTTTCTACTTGTATCGCTATATTCAAAAAAGATATCCGCACAGTTATTTTCGGATAATTCTTTAATATTTATAAACTTAAAAGCATCTAAAACCTCATCGCTTTTTATTCGTGTTGTCAAAAGAAGTGAACATTTAAGACTTTGTTTAACTACATCCCAGCCATCAAAATTTGTTACATTGTCAATTATTAAAAGTGCGTCTTCGGGCAAACCATCTGATAATATTGAAAGGACTCTTGAATAAGCATAATCATCATTAGTTCCATTGTCTGGTGCACCCTCAATAGAATATCCATTTATAAATGTACAAAGCGTTGCTCTAAAAGAGTCTTCAAAGTTCAACCAGTGTGCTTTGTTTTTGTAATTTTTGGCTGCAAATTTTTGAGCAAGTGCGGTCTTTCCAATGCCACCCATTCCATTTAAAACAAGTGTACGGCTATCAGAAAAATCTAGTAATTTCTTCATATTATCGAGTTCTTCATCTCTTCCAAGAAATATTTTATTTGGGAGCAATGGTGCAGGAATGTGAATTTTAGCTTGTTGAATGTTGGGTATCTTTATAAGATTATCATTGAGTGCTTTAACATTTTTATCAATTTCGTCAATTTTTTCATTTTGTTCTGTATGCTCTCCATGCACTTGACCAACAGAAGCTGGTCTTTCAGGGTGACTTGTTATTTGATTGACGATGTTTTTAATTTTTATGTATAGATCTTTAGTTATTTGTTCTGCTGAAACATCTCTATTTTCTAATACATCATCATAATTATTTTTGTTATATAACAGCTTACAAACAGCTGCATCGGGCAATGTTCCGATACAAGCATTTTCAATAAACTCTTCTACACATTGATTTTCTTGAAGTCTAGAAGCAAAATTTTCGCAATCTTTTATTTGATTGAGTTTTCCTTGAAAGTTTATTAATATTTTTTTAATTTCAGTTTCAATATTATTTTTTTCTTCTTTATTTATTCCAAGTTTAATGAATTCCTTAATAATCACTTCTGTTAAACCAGATATAATGCTCTCTAGAATCATTATATTCGCCATCAAAAATATGACATAAGTATACACCAAGCGATAATTTTTTTGAACTTATTATTGCTCTTAAAAATCGCTTTTATTAATAGTCGTTTTTCCTTTTTTAAACAAAATTCTAAACCGCAGAATGAAAAAGAAAACAAAATTTTCTGTATATACAATAACCTAAATGTTACTTAATCAATTTTTTAGTTTCTAATTTATATAACTATCTTTTGAATCTTACCTGCAAGTTTAAAGAAAAGTAATATTTTTGACCCTTTTTAATTATTTCAAGCATATGATATCTTGAACTACTTGGAGAATCAAGTTTTGCATTCTCGATTAAAAATTTCCTAACTTCTTTTAAGTAATAAACCATATCTATTGTGACAACTTGTCCGTTGTCCAAAACAATTAAAATTCCACCATCAACCGAATAATCCCCATCCCCTTTTATACTTGGGAAAAATCCAAACATAGCACCTGCAATAAAATCACGCAATTTTTTATCTGCAAATTTCTTATCTTCAAATTTATTTGCTAAACGAAATATGTCTTTTAAGTTTTTATTATTAAATTCATACGAATAAACTAAAGTATTAGCAATATAAAATGGCATTTTAGTATCTATAAGTTTTAAATTGTAATCAAGGGTATCAGAAGCCGTTCTACAAAAAACAATATCTCCCTTTAACTCTTTTATTTTATTGATTCTATCTAGCAACTTTGTTCTTGTGTTTATACTATTGACCGCTTTCATCTTTTTAATATCAGAATTTTTAACTTCGTATATAAAATTTGTATGTTTGCTTGAGTTTAAAATTGTGGCGGGTCTACCCAACATAGATTTAATACTATATGTTAAATCAAAATTATCCTTTTTAATCAAATTTAATTCTAAATACTTTCTCAAATATAAATGGGGATTGGGGATTGGGGATTGGGGATTGGGGATTGGGGATTG
>JAKSUU010000150.1 GCA_024408695.1 Coriobacteriales bacterium
ATTAGACAGTAGAATTCATCCCCTGCACCAACCATCGAATACAAAAATTGATAGGTGCCTTCATCATTAAAATTCAAGTTTGGAAAATCAACTTGGCTCCAATTATTTGTTGCAAAATCATAATACTCAAACTTTGCAAAATGGCATTCTGATTCTGCCAATAAAACCAATATACCATTATTATTTGACGCCATTCTAACAGGATATAAATCCTTGGTATTATATGTTAAATCGCCAGTTGTATATGTAAAATCACCTGTTTGCATATCAGTATAACCTTTAGCCGCAAAGTGAGTTCTAAAAGATGCGAAATTGCGACCAGAATTTGCTCCTTGGGTTACAACATATTCAAGCATACCCGAAGCTTCACTACCTGATAGCCCAATAGTAATTTCACTATCGGACCAACTATCAACAGTTTTAGTTTCACCGGCAACTGTAACGGTGCCGGGCGTATCCCCAAAATACGAGCCTTTAATTGTTGCTTTAAAATTTGTCGAATCTAAAACAACCTCATTTGGTACAGGATTAAAACCGGTATTCTGAAATGCGCAGTTAGCCTGAACAAAGCCTTTTGTTGTACAGACATCATTTAACTTACCTGTACGCTCAACTCCGCCTTTAACTTTAGCAATAATACTTTTGGCATCGGCTGCACAATTTGGAATATGATCCATAGCAGATGCACACATTGACACAACACCAGTTGTACAAGGTGTGGCCATGGATGTGCCATTAGAATAATAGTAATTACTGGCCTTAGTACCAAAGCCAATGTTATCTATGTAAAAATAGCTTGAAGAATCAGTTGCTTGCAGCGCCTTACCGGTTACGCGAAAATGCACTTTGTTTCCGTCTAGGGCAGCAGATGCAGCAATTTTATCCATCGTTTCTTTGTCAAAATCAAAAGATGCGACATTCCAACCTGTATCTAATATCCTGTAAGGTGTAGGATTTTCAAGTTTCTCCCAAGTTTCTACATTCGAACCACCTGAATTATCGATAAATTTATATTCGACTTCTACAGCGTGTTTTGCGTCAGCTAAAGTAGAGAAATTGGCATTTACAAAACCTCCCTGAAACGCTAAATGGTACTGTTCAGACTCAGCGATTGTAGTTGGAAAATCCGATAAAGTCATCTCAATTGCAGCTTGATCACCCACTGCGATATATGTAGATGATGAAGAATTAAATAAATTTGCTTTTGCGGAATGTCCATCGCAATATCCCTTATCTTGAATAGAGCCCGATGCATCTAGGACTGTTGGCGATCCCGCGTTATCGATATATGATTTAACGTTGACTTTTGGCGTGACTCCTTCAAAATTTTCATAAAAAATACTATCAGCTGCTGGCTGCAACCACGGTAAATACTGTGATGCCATTTGCAAACTTCTAGAATAAAGGGAGGTTGCAGCTAAAATTTGCGTTCCAGGCGAAAAAACATCAACAGTGGTTTTGCCGTAGTCAGAAAAATATGCAGGTCCCCCGCCACTTTCTGCAGCACCAACAGTAATTATGTAAGGTGATTTATAGGCCTGGTTTATGAATCTGTCATGATCAAATGAACTATTTCCTGCAGCAATACAACTAACTATTCCTAGCTCGCCAGCAGCGTTGCACATAAATTCAACAAAATTTGTAGCATAACCAAAACTCACACTCGGTCCCCATGAGTTGTTTGCAGCAACAAGATTTACACCAGTTTTTTTTGCCTCAATTAGATAGTTGTAAGCCTTAATTGCATTTGATGTGGCTCCGCCTTCGGCGCCAAGCCAACAACAAGCCATTATTTTTGCATTGCCATTTACGCCAGCAATACCTTCATTGTTTTTCCATGTGTTTGCAATAGTAGATGCGCAATGAGTGCCATGACCAATAGCTTTATCCATAGGATCACTCGTATCGCCAACTCCAGATGTGTTAACGCCAAATTGCCCACCACCAAGGTCTTTGAGAACTTGATAATCTAAACCTTTATTCCACATAGAACCTGCAAGATCTGGATGTGTATAATCAACACCACTATCAACAACAGCGACCACAACTTCATTTTGATTGGTCGCAGATAGATTGTTGTAGGCAGTCGTAGCATTCATAGAATATTGAGAGTCTGTAGCGGCAGGGTCACTATACCATTGCTTATCAAACATTGGCTCGCCTGTTGCATCAGCTTTTGTGTATTCTGGATAAACAATTTCATTAGGAGATGCAAACTGAACGCAATCAAGTTTTTGTAACGCTTGGATTGTTACATTTATATCACTTGAACTTGTCTTTATTAAAACAATGCTATAGTCATCCTTATTGCTTTGCGCATCCGCAGAATCAAAACTGTTTTGAACGCCCTGTCTGGCATCTCCGTTCGCAACTTTATCCTGCGCAGCTTCTTCTCGTTGTGCTTCTTGTAAGGCCTTAGCATATGCATCTTCATCATTTGCAATTTCAGGATTAAAAAGATTGACCTGCGCTTGAGTAGTTTGAGTTGTCATTAAGGTTTCATCAATAGTAAGAGCAGAGCCAGCAATAGTTGCAGAAGCGCCATTGAACGATTTTGAACTTACATCTGCCTCTTCAATACTTGCACTACCAAAACTTGCTGGTGCCGCAAATGCTCCACTTTGAACAAGAGCTTTTGCACCGCCCTTAACAAGTGCGATTATCTCGCCTTCAACAAAATCTTCACCTGGTATTCCGTAATCTATGGATTCTTGCGAGTTTTGAGCAGGCTGTGCATAGGCAAATTGAAAATCAATAGAGCTAAATACGACAGTTGGAATAAGACCAATAACTAAAACAAAGCTGAATGTAATTGCAAATATTTTCTTCATTTTATTCTCCAAAAAATTACTACTACAAAAATTTCTAAATAAGTAATTACATAAAATTTTACTTAAAATTATACAAGATTTTTGTTCATTTTTATGCAGCAATACAATACAGTTGCTAACAAGTTTTATTTTTCAAAAAGATTTACTTTTATACTATGATTAAATTGAACAAAATGTCAAACTGACATTTCATTATTGTAATTTTAACGTAGGGGGTTAAAATGCTCAATGCAAAAGAAAACATGCTCGCTGTTATGAAGGGCACAAATCCAGACCGTTTTGTGAATCAGTATGAGGCTCTTACAATTTTTGTTGACCCATACTTTATGTTCACACCTGCTATGCCAGAAAAAGGTGGCGGAGAATTAGTAAACGCCTGGGGTATCACAAATGTATTTCCAGAAAACACACCTGGTTCTTTTCCAGTTCACACACCAGATAAACTCGTTGTTAAAGACATTGAAAACTGGAAAGAGTATGTAAAACCTCCAGAGCTTAATTTTTCTAATGAACAATGGGATATTT
>JAKSUU010000151.1 GCA_024408695.1 Coriobacteriales bacterium
GTGTTAGCTGTTTCATAAATTTTAAGTGATGTAGCTGTGCGACCGCTTCCTGCCATAGGTGGATGGTAAGTTGCTCCAGTAAGATCAATTGCTTGCTGAATAAGATTGCCGGCAATAGAGCCACCTGGAACCCAAATATCAGACGGACCAATTTTTTTTATGTCTTCTATAGTTTTATCTGGAAGAGTGCTTCCCTCGCTTGGAGTTAGCACAATTGCCCCATCAAAAAGCCCAGCAAAAGCAGTTGCAGCAAGAGCATCTGGATAGTCATCGCCACGCGCAAGAACACATGGTTTGCCATCTGGGGATGAAGGGTAAAGGCATTCTTCTTCAACAATTTTTTTCATGGTATCGTAGCGCCCAGTGCCATCAAAACGCGTGAAACCTTTTTCGGTAATATCATGCGTCGCATCCTCAAAACTTTGATTGTTTTGCCCATTTGTTGCAAGTGCAACAAAAGTAAAGCTGAACACAAGAGCGATTGCAAGAATTGATACAATAACAATTTTTCTGATTGCCTTCATTGGTTCTCCTTAAATAAATTAACTAATTATTGCTATTATTATAATTTATAAAACTTAAAATAACTAGAAATGTTCAAGAACTCTCAAACCGTGTTTTCGATTAATCAAGTTTGAACAAAATGGGTTTTGAATAGACCTCAGAACACATTGTGAAATAATTTTTACTTAATCGATTATTAATTCTTTTTTTCGCTATGTATAAAAATTAATTCAAGCCATTAATCTCGATTTTAGATTTGAGCAGTGCAAATATACCCAGCAATGACAATATGCTTCCCACCAAAACCATAAAGCCCACCGCAAATACATATGTTGACCAAGGTGCCGAAACCATAAACATGCATATGCTTCCGCATAAAGTAAAAACCAAGTTAATTAAAGAACTAGCGCTTCCTGTATCTTTATCTTGTTGTTCAAGCAAAAGATTTGTAGCAATGGGACGAATGAACCCACTAGATAAAGAATAAATTGCAAAAGTTAACAAAAAACCAATTGGTGCCAATTCACCAAATGCAATAATTAGACCACCAGACAAAATACACAAAACTGTTGTTATAATAATAGACATTTTAGCAGTTAATTTACCTTGCAAAGCAATAACTAAAAATGCACCGACGGCAGAAAGACTTGCATTTATTCCAAAATAAATACTGTATTCAACAGGAGATAAACTAAAAAAATCAATATAAATATAAGAAGCAGCAGAAATGTATGTCATAAAAGGACCACCACAAATTGCACAGCAAATCAATAATCCAGTAAATGCAATGTTTTTTCCAACTATACCAAGTCTGGCTATGCTTTTTATCACCCCAATATCATTTCTTTCGCTCTTTGGCAAAGGTTCAATCAGCCGTAATGCAAAAATCAAAGATAGTGCCGCAATAATACCTTGTGCAATAAAAGTTGCTCTCCAGTCAAAAAAACTTATAATAGCTGCACCTAAAATTGGTGAGACAACAGGCGCCACCACACTGATTGCTTGAACTACAACTAAAGTGCGTTGTCTTCTGACCCCCTCAAAGCAATCTTTTACAAGGGCTGTGCCCAAAGCGACCATCCCTCCCCCAGCGATACCCTGCAAAACTCTCGTAGCAACCAAAATCCAAATATTTATTGCAGTTGCGGCAAAAATAGCGCAAACAACAAACATAAAAACAGAAACTAAAAGAGGCTTTTTTCGACCATATTTATCTGACAGGGGTCCAAAAATCAGCATGCCAACGGCCATAAAAAGGAAAAAACCAACAAGCGTAAAATTAATAACTGCTTCGCTTGTGTCAAAATAAGCAGGCATAGAAGGCACGGCTGGCAAATAAAGATCGGTTGCAATAGGAGGAGCAGCAGAAATAATCGCAATTAAAAGTATGATTTCAATATTACTAATTTGTTTTTTCACTTTGGTATTTATTTACATAAAACACAAATGTAAAGTATAGCACAATGCAACACTTAGGGGGACGGTAACCTTGGTGTTGCAAAGTGAAACACCTGGGGACGGTAACCTTGGTGTTTCATTGAAGAAAATATGGATCTACATCAATAGAGATTTGTAATCCTTTGCTTAATTTATGCTTTTTTAAAATCGGTAAAAGAACTTCGTTAAACTCAAATTCATTTAAAGTCTTAGCCTTAATCAAAATATGAAAACGATAATCACCCTTAAGTTTTTCTAAAGTACAAGAAACAGGTCCACAAATCTTCCACTGCAATTTTCTTGCGTCAACAACTTGACCAATATTATTTGCAAGTTCATAAATATATTTTTTTGCTTGTGACTGACTTTTGCTTTTAACAACAATATTGCATAAATTTGAAAAAGGTGGATAAAACAAAAGCTTACGACCTTCTAGATCTTCCGTAATAAAATTTTGCGGATTATGACATCGTGCAGCTTGTATAGCTGGTGAAGAGGGCATATAGGTTTGAATTATAACCTTACCTGGCATCTCGCCACGCCCACATCGCCCACTAACCTGCTCAAGTTGAGCATATGCGCGTTCAGGGGATCTAAAATCTGGTATATTTAAAGTGCTGTCTGCGTTAATAACTCCAACTAAAGTTACATCCGCAAAATCAAGACCCTTGGTAATCATCTGTGTACCAAGCAAAATCGCCCTAGATGTTGATGCAAATCTTGACAAAAGTTTTTCATGAGCACCTTTAGTTTTTGTAGTGTCAGCATCCATTCTAATGATCTCAACATCTTCAACTAGATGCTGTTTAAGTTCAAGCTCTAAACGCTGAGTCCCGCCCCCAAATTTTCTGATATAAACACTCCCACACTTAGGACAAACGGCAGGAACCACCTCTTCATGTCCGCAATGATGACAAACCAACTTATGCCCATATTCATGATAGGTTAAAGAAGTCGAACAATCATCGCATTCTGGAACAAAACCGCATTCTCTGCATAAAATAAAAGATGCAAAACCACGTTTATTTAAAAATAAAATGCTTTTGTTACCAACAATAATATTATCATTTATAGCATCACGCAGCACTTTAGAAAACATAAATTTTGAACCGCTACTAAATTCTTGAGCCATGTCAACAATCTGAACGCTTGGCAAATTTTGACCCGTTGGACGCTTGTTCATTTTTATATGTACACATTCATTTTTTGAACAAGCATGTAAACTTTCAAAAGATGGAGTAGCACTACCAAGAACTAATTTTGCTTTACCTCCAAGTTCATCGACCATAAACTTTGCCACATCTCGAGCATGATAATAAGGCCTTGATTGCTGTTTGTAAGTAGTTTCGTGCTCTTCATCAATAATAATTAATCCCAAATT